>CABQOJ010000030.1 GCA_902465775.1 uncultured Porphyromonas sp.
CACCCGACACGATTGTCTGGGCTGAGGATATAGTTGACTGGATACCCGCTTATCAAGTGAGCGAGCTCAACTCGCTCTTTGCTTCCACTAGTGCACAGACGCCTCCTCCTTATCAGGAGCCCTCTAGTCAGGCGACTGAGGCTCTCCGCTACGACACAACAGGTCCAAAGGCTCGACCATCAGTTCCTCCTCCTATGCCACCGACCTATCTCGTCTGGAGTATACTTGTGACCATCTTTCTTTCTCGCATCATAGGCATCATTGCGATCGTCTACTCTGTGCGGGTCTCCTCCTGTTACTATGCTGGCAACTATGAGGGTGCTGCCTATGCTAGCCGTCAAGCTCGCCTGTGGGTTAGAGTTCCAGCCTACATCGTTCTAGGGCTGCTCCTAGCATTTTTCATTGGAGAGCTAATTAGGCGGATCACTAGCGGATGAATCAATGGGGCGGGACGCATAGTGACGCAGTCACTTCTTTCAGCTATTTGCTAACAACTCCGAAAGTGCTACCTTTGTGGTGTACAAACTAATCAATCTTCGATGAAGCAATACTATATCATCCGTAATGACCAGCAGGCTGGTCCCTACACGATCGAGGAACTGTCGAGGCTAGCGCTGACGCCTGAGACGATAGTCTGGACCGAGGGCATGGCCGACTGGGCACCCGCTCGTGAGGTGAGCGAGCTACAGGAGCTCTTGACCCCTAGCGCACCGACACCCCCCAGCTATAGCGCCCCTACCTACGGAGCACCCCAGTACAACAATGCCCCCCAATACAACAGTGCGCCCCAATACAACAGTGCTCCTCAGTACAATAGGCCCTCGGAGCAGCCACCCGTACCACCCAACTACTTGGTGTGGTGTATTCTTGTGACCATTTTCTGCTGTAATATAGGTGGTATCATCGCGATCATCTTCTCTGCGCGGGTCTCCTCGCGCTACATCGCTGGCGACTACGAGGGCGCAGCTTACGCTAGTCGCCAAACGCGTAACTGGATCATCGCCACGGCATGTATCGGCTTTGTTATCATAATAGCTTACTTCGTTTGGCTTTTCTCTTATGAGTCGGGGCTGGCTGCCTTTTCGAATAGATATTATTAGAGATTAGAGGTTAGAGGTTAGAGGGGATCGGAGGAATCGGAGCCATCGGAGCTGTCGGAGTGATCGGAGTGATCGGAGCTATCTGAGCTATCGGAGGTATCTGAGCTATCTGAGCTGTCGGAGGGATCGGAGGTATCGGAGCCATCGGAGGTATCGGAGCTATCGGAGCTGTCGGAGGGATCGGAGTGATCGGAGCTATCGGAGTGATCGGAGTGATCGGAGGTATCGGAGCCATCGGAGGTATCGGAGTGATCGGAGTGATCGGAGGTATCGGAGGGATCGGAGGTCTCGGAGGTCTCGGAGGGATCTGAGCTGTCGGAGGGATCTGAGGGATCTGAGGGATCGGAGGTATCTGAGCCATCTGAGGTATCTGAGCTATCGGAGGTATCTGAGCCATCGGAGCTGTCGGAGGTCTCGGAGGAAACGACCGCTTGCGGTCGGACGCATCATAGCCCCCAGTCGGAGGGGCAACGCCCCGAACGACTGGAGGGTCGAGAGCACCACACAAAGCAAGCGACCTCCCCTGTGTGGGAGGTCGGACCGGGACTTTGGTCGGGCTACATAATTTTAGTACCTTTGTGCCCTACAAGTATACACGCATATAGCATATTAGTCCTATGAACATATCACACGAGCTTAAAGACGATAGTGTCGTCCTTCTAAATATCACGCTCTCTAGTGAAGATATCAAAGAGCAGGTCGCTGACCAGCTGAAGCATCTGCGCAAGACTGCTGAGATGCCAGGCTTTCGCCCAGGCAAGACCCCGGCTTCACTCATTGAGAAGAAGTATGGTCAGGCAGTACGCTTTAGAGTGATCAACGAGATGACCTCGGAGGAGATCCGCCACTATCTCAAGGAGCAAGGTCTCCAGACCGTCGGAGGGCTGATCATGGAACAAGACGACAACACCTATACGCCTGAGCAGACGGACTATAAGCTACAAGTATCTGCGGGTCTCATGCCGGACTTCCCCGAGAAGATCGATAGCAGCGTCACGCTACCTTACTACACTGTCCAGACTAACGATGAGGAGATCGATCAGATGATCCTCAACGCTCAGGAGAGTGCAGGCGAGCGCACCGAGGTGGAGGATGTCCAGGAGAAGGATGTGCTCTATGTCTCCGTACAGGAGCTAGACGATAAGGGTCAGCACGCCGCTGAGGGCATCACCCTGGAGGAGAGCTACATTATGCCTCTGTACGTGACCAATGAGGAGATCCGCGCAGAGATCCTCAAGGCGCACAAGGGCGACACGCTTACCATAGACCTTCACAAGGCGTATGACGGCAACGAGGTCGAGATCGCTTCATTCCTACAGATCAAGCAGGAAGAGGTTCACGAGCACAAGAACCCCTTTGAGATCAAGATCAATCGCATCCTGCGCAACAACCCAAGCCCCATTGACGAGAAGCTCTATAAGTTGATGCTCGGCCCGACGACGGAGGTGTCCAGCGAGGAGGAGCTCAGATCTGAGCTCAAGAGACTACAGGGCGAGCGCAACGATGCTATGGCCAACGATATCTTTACCACCGTCGCCTCTAAGTATCTCGTGGAGAAGATCCAGGGGCTGCCTTTCCCAGACAAGCACCTAGCACTCCTAATCGGCGACAAGACAGAGGAGGAGACACAAGAGGCTTACGACGAGCGTGTCAACAAGATCCTACCATACGTACGCTACCAGTCTATGCTCGCAACGCTCAATAAGCAGCTAGGCGTGGAGGTGTCCAACGAACTCGTTCGTAAGATCGTGAGAGAGGGTGTGATGAGACAGATACAGTCCGCCGGCCTTGGTCAGCTACTCTCCAACGATGAGTTGGTCGAGAGCATCGTCAATAGTACGATGGAGAAAAACGACGAGCAACTCTTCAGCGCTAAGGAGCAGGCCAAGGAGCAAGCTTTCGCAGCAAAGGTCAAGGAGCTGGTTACGCTCGATGAGCAGAAGCCCCTCACGGTCAAAGAGCTTTACGAGGTACACGCAGAGCTACAAAAGAAGATCAACAAGCTCCTCGGCTTCGGAGATGAGGAGCCCGCAGAGGAGCCCGCAGAGAAAGAGGCTTAAGCTCGAGTAGCACCGTCTCCCAAGCATACAGTTAGCGGGATCATCTCACCGATGCGTGAGGTGATCCCGCTGATGTTTTTGTCGGAGAGAGGAGAGGGAGAGAGATTAGAGGTTAGAAGTTAGAGATTAGAGCTATCAGAGTGATCTGAGGAATCGGAAGTATCGGAAGAACGCATGAGCCGTGTCTAGGCTATAGACGGATCTTGGGCGCAATAGCGTGCACGCTCGATTGTCATCTATATTACCTTTGCACTGTCATCTACTAGGGACTCGCAAAGGAGTCTGTTGGGACGCACGATCGGAGGGATCGGAGGGATCTGAGCTATCGGAGCTATCGGAGGTATCGGATGGGGCTACACGTCTCACCGTTCGACGACGGACACCCTCCGACTGGCCACTTCCGTGCGTCCCTACAGCGGGTTACACGTCTCGTGCGTCTCGTGCATCTCGTGCGTCCCGACGGGGTTATTCGTCTAGGCGTTGCAGAGCGGCTGGGCGTACATCTGGAGGAGCTGCGTGCGCAGTTCGTCGGCGCTGTAAGCGTCGGTCGGAGCTTTGGCTATCTGCTCCTCGATGTAGCGGAGCGCTTTCTCCTTGTCAGCCTCACTGTAGAGCTCCTTCGGATGGGCCTTGTGCGGATGGAGGAGGTCGTAGGCGATGTAGTTGATCGGATAGAAGCGGTAGTTGCTATGCAGCTCCGTGTCTATGAGCTCAGCCAGACGTGGATAGAGCTGTTGCTTCGGCAGGGCGCGTAGCTCGGCCTCTAGCTCAGGGGTGATCAACTCGTTGAGCCGCTTGCCGATGGCAAAGTGTACCCGCCCCTTGTAGCCGAGTAGCCCCGTCTTCATATTGATCAAGTCCTCCTCGGGACCCTTGACATACTGCTCCTCGGGGTGATGCTTGCGCCAGAGTAGCTCGCACGCCTTGAGGATGTCGCAAGGATCGTACTCATAGCTAATCGTTGTGGGGGCGATGTTGACACGCATCAGTTGGGTCAGCGGATCGCTGCTTTGCGAGGAGGCGATCATCTTGAGGACGCTCGGCTGTGTTTTGTCGCTATTATCCTTGGCACGGCCTTCACGCTGGGCGATCCAGACCGACTTGTGGTCCTGCTGTATGCTCCGGTCGATAAAAGCGGAGAGCGACTGAGCTGCCAGAAGCATCTGTCGGATCGGAAGCGAGCGCCGCACGACAAAAGAGTCGTTGAGCTTGACCACCGCCTCGATCCACGGTCTGCCGAAGAGGTTGTCACCGATAGCAATGCGAGGCATCAAGTAGTTGCGCTCCCGCATGACTAGGTTGAGGAATGCTGAGTCAAGGATGATATCCCGATGGTTTGTGATGAAAGTCGTCGGCAGGTCACCGCCTAGTCGACTAGCACCGCTGAGCGATACGGAGAAGGTGGTTTGCTTTGCCAGTCTTAGCACTAAGGGGTAGGATATGCGTTGCTTAAAGTCGTCAACGCTATGGATACCTTTCAATTGCTGTATCAGTGCCGTCGTCTCCTCCTCTGAGAGTAGCGCCGATAGGACGTGACGTAGCTCAGGCTGGTCGACCAGCTGTGCGACGACAGCAGGCACCTCCTCATCGAGGTAGGGACGTATGGAGTCGTACTCGTAGGGCTGTGGGGCAGTGTGTGTGGTCATGATAGTTTGCTCTTAATGATACGTGTGATGAGGTCGCTCAGCTGCAGTCCAGCCGCGCGAACCTGCTGAGGTATGAAGCTGGCCTCCGTCATGCCAGGGGTCGTATTGACCTCTAGCAATGTGGGGATGCCGTCCGCCTCGATGATGAAGTCTATGCGTACGAAGCCGTAGCAGTCTACCAGGTGGGCGATCGTCAGCGAAGTCTCCTGTACCCGCTGTGTCAGCTCAGGCGATATGCGTGCTGGCGTTATCTCGTCGCTCTTGCCGTAGTACTTAGCGTCATAGTCGAAGAATGTATCGTGCGTCACCACTTCGGTGACGGGCAGTGCGAAAGCTTCGTCGGGAAGGATCACGCAACCGCAGGTCACCTCGGTGCCAACGATACACTCCTCAACGAGTACATCGGGTGCAGCCGTGTAAGCGTCCGCCACCGCCGTGGCGAGCTGATCCCACTGCTCGATGCGCGTCGTGGCGATGCTGGAGCCTCCCGTATTAGGCTTGACAAAGAGCGGTAGACGTAGCGTGGACTCGATCTGCTGCTGCTCTTCGGGCGAAAGCTCCTTCGTCTGATTGCGGAGGCAGTGCGAGCGAGCGATGCGCAAGCCGTGATGCGCTAGGTAAGCGTTGCACGCCTCCTTATTGAAGGTCAAAGCTTCGCAGAGCACGCCCCCCGTCGTGTAGGGGATGCCGAGCATATCGAGGTAACCCTGCAGGAGACCATTCTCTCCAGGGGTACCGTGGATGGTAATGTAAGCCACGGCGAAGGTAACCTCCTCTGCGCCAAAGCGTGCGACTAGTGCGCGATCTATCGTCCCCTCACGACCTGTGGCATCGGTCACGCTCCACGCATCGGCTGTGATGGTGACTAGGTAAGGGGTGAAGAGGCTCTGATCAATCTGCTTGAGGATCGTCTGGGCGCTGCGCTGCGAGACCTCTGCCTCGCCAGAGTATCCGCCACAGATGATCGCAATGTTGGGTTTGTCCATAAGGTATGATGGGATATTGCAATGGGTTCTTATTTAGAGAGTTCGAGGGGTGCCACATAGCGTCTCCACTTCTCTATGAGCTGGCTCATATCGTCGGGTAGTGGTGCTGAGAAGTGCATCCGCTCCCCCGTCGTGGGGTGGTCGAAGGCGAGGGTCTCAGCGTGCAATGCTTGGCGAGGGCAGATCTTGAGGCAGTTATTGACAAACTGCTGGTAAGAGCTGGTGCGCTGTCCCCAGAGGATCTGGTCGCCACCGTAACGCTCATCGCCAAAGAGCGGGTGGTCGATAGACTTCATGTGAGCACGTATCTGATGCGTGCGTCCCGTCTCCAGTTCACACGCTATGAGCGTCACGAAGCCTAGTCTCTCTAGCTCTGTGTAATGTGTCACGGCAGGCTTGCCTATCTCACTCGTCGGCGGGTAGACCGTCATACGAGTACGGTCGCGAGGGTCACGAGCTATATTGCCCTCGATCGTGCCTTGCGGTTGGTCCAGCTTGCCCCAGACAAGGGCTTGGTAGCGACGTCCCGTAGTCTTGAGAAAGAATTGTCTCGCCAGTCGTATCTTAGCCTCTGTGCGCTTCGCCACGAGGAGGAGTCCGCTGGTGTCTTTGTCAATGCGGTGTACCAGTCCTACAGAGGCGTCGTTGGGATCGTAGAGCGGATCATTACGTAAGTAGTAGGCAAGTGCGTGGACGAGCGTGCCACTGTAGTTGCCATGGCCTGGGTGTACGACCATGCCCGCAGGCTTATTGACCACCAGTAGCTGATCATCCTCATAGACTATGTCGAGCGGTATATCCTCCGGTGTAATCGACCAGTCCTGCTTCGGGTGAGCCAGCATCATGGTGATGGTCTCCAGAGGCTTGACCTTGTAGTTGCTTTTGACTGGCTCGCCGTCCACCCATATGAGTCCCGCCTTGGCTGCTAGCTGTATGCGATGGCGCGAAGTGTGTGGCATACGATCCACCAAGAAGCGGTCAATGCGCAGGGGAGTCTGTCCTGGATCGACTCGTACGCGGTAATGCTCGTAAAGCTCCTCGCCGTGCGATCCAGAGACCCACTGATCCTCCTCGTCGGTAGCGATGAGGTCCGCCTCTAGCTCCTGCTCCTCAAGGGGGAGTGGCTCTTTGTCAGGATTACATCCAGGACTCATCCTCGTCAGGCTCTAAGGTGTGTGAGGTCGAGTCGCTGGGGAGAGTAGGCCCTCCCGATCCCATGATCGAGTCGTAAGGCTGTAGAGCGCCATGCGGTATGGTGTCACTGGTCGCAACAGAGACTAGTAGTATGAGTGGTGTGGAGAGCGGTACGCGCGTACCAGGCGCTAATGCTTGGCCAGAGGGGAGCTGTATGCCCATGACTAGATCGTCAAAGGATCCTGCGACGTAGCTGGGGGTGATGTTTTCGAAACCCAGGCTGACGAGTCGTGCTCGTGCCTGTCGCTCGGAGACATCGATGAGTGAGGGTATGATACCGTTGCGCGGGTAGTAGGCATTGAGCGTGATGAAGATGATACGTCCCGCTTTGACTTTGCTACCAGCCTTGGGGGTTAAGTCGTAGACGGCGCCCTTGGGCACTTCTGTCGTGTAGACCGAGTCGATGATCTCGTAGCGCAGATGGGCTTTGTCCAAGAGTTCTTCCGCCTCGCTCTCTGGCAGACCATAGATGTCAGGTATCTCGACAGACGAACCGTGGCGTGTGAAGAGGTTCATCCAGAGGAGCGCTAGGAGGACGATGATGACCGAAGCTAGTATCATCAGACCAATATGAATCAATAGGGTAGGACGTCGCATAGGTATATCTATTAGCGGAGACTATGCAAAGGTAAGGAAATTAGTGATTAGAGGTTAGAGATTAGAAGTTAGAGGTTAGATATTAGAAGTTAGAGATTAGATATTAGGAGGCGTGAGAGGGATAAACCTAACCAGAGGGCTAGCAGGCCGATCAGCACGCTGCCAGCGATGTAGAAGAGGGCTAAGCCGTAAGCACCCTCGCGAAACATGGAGTAGCTCTCTGCCGTAAAGGTCGAGAAGGTGGTGAACCCGCCACAGAAGCCTGTGATAAAGAGCAAGCGCAAATGTCCCGTCTCGCTACACAAGCCGATGAGAAGCCCGATGAGGAAGCACCCCACGAGGTTGACCACGAGCGTCGCCAACGGTATAGAGCCCGTATAGTGACGTGCTAGCAGGAGAGCCGTAAGGTAGCGCAAGGCACTCCCGAGAGCACCGCCGAGAGCTACGAGAAGAAGCTGTCTTAGCATGGTTCCTTATCTAAGTTGATTCAGTCGCTTTGTCCTCTAAGTCTAGACTTGAGCAACTAAAAAAGGTAGTACCCTCTCTAGACGGGAGAGTACTACCTAATTGATCTATGGGATGAGACATCCGCTCTGGCTAGTCGCTCAGCTTAGCGCCTATAAACTGACGGTTGAGGCGTGCGATGTGGCTGATGGAAACGCTCTTGGGGCACTCCAGCTCGCAGGCACGTGTGTTCGTACAGTTTCCGAAGCCTAGCTCGTCCATCTTAGCGATCATCGCCTTAGCACGCTTGTGCGCCTCAGCACGGCCCTGTGGTAGCAGAGCTAGCTGGCTCACCTTAGCCGATACGAAGAGCATGGCCGAACCGTTCTTGCAGGCAGCAGCGCAAGCGCCACAGCCAATGCAAGAGGCAGCGTCCATTGCTTCGTCAGCCTTGTGCTTGGGGATGGGGATCGCGTTAGCATCAGGCACGCCTCCCGTATTGACCGAGACATAGCCACCAGCCTGTATGATCTTGTCATAAGCCGAGCGGTCGACCATCAGGTCACGAATGATCGGGAAGCCTGCAGATCTCCAAGGCTCGACAGTGATCGTGTCACCATCCTTGAAGGTGCGCATGTGCAGCTGACAAGTGGTGATGGCACTGATAGGACCATGGGGGTGTCCATTGACATACATAGAGCACATACCGCAGATACCCTCACGACAGTCGTGGTCGTAGATAACGGGCTCCTTGTCCTCGGCGATGAGCTGCTCGTTGAGTATGTCGATCATCTCAAGAAAAGAAGCGCTCTGAGGCACATCCTTGAGTGCATAGGTCTCAAAGTGTCCCTTCTCGCGGGGACCTCTCTGACGCCATACCTTGACTTTGATATTTATATTGTGATCCATTGCTATGATTATCTACAGGGTTGCTTAGTTCTTATAGTTACGCTGGAGACGCTCGGTGAATTCGTATACCAGTGGCTCCTTGTGCATGATGGGGTCTTGCCCCTCGCCTTGATATTCCCAGCAGGAGACGTAAGCAAAGTTCTCATCGTCACGCTTTGCCTCGCCCTCCTCGGTCTGATGCTCTATGCGGAAGTGTCCACCACAGCTCTCCTCACGGTCGAGGGCGTCGTGTGCCATGAGCTCGCCGATCTCTAGGAAGTCTGCTAGACGCAGTGCCTTCTCTAGCTCGATGTTGAGGTCGTCGATCTTACCTGGCAGGTGGAGGTCACTCCAGAAGACCTCGCGTAGCGCCTTGATCTTCTCGATACCTGTCTGTAGGCCCTCCTTAGAGCGTGCCATACCGACATACTCCCACATGATATGTCCTAGCTCCTTGTGAATGCTGTCGACCGAGCGCTTACCGTGCATAGAAGCGATACGCTGGATGCGCTCCTTGAGCGCTTTCTCAGCCTCGTCAAACTCCTTGTGGTCGACGCTAAAGTGCGGTACCTGAATCTGATCCGAGAGATAGTTCTGTATCGTGTAGGGCAGGATGAAGTAACCATCAGCAAGACCCTGCATGAGGGCAGAAGCACCGAGACGGTTAGCACCGTGGTCGGAGAAGTTTGACTCACCGATCGCAAAGAGTCCTGGAATCGTAGTCTGTAGCTCGTAGTCTACCCATAGACCACCCATCGTGTAGTGGATAGCGGGGTAGATCATCATTGGGGTCTCGTAGGGGTTGTCAGCAGTGATCTGCTCGTACATCTGGAAGAGGTTACCGTACTTGTCCTCGACCACATTACGTCCCATACGCTCGATGGCGTACTTAAAGTCTAGGAAGACGGCAAGACCCGTATTGTTTACCCCAAAGCCCGCATCGCAGCGCTCCTTGGCTGCACGGCTAGCGACGTCACGAGGTACTAGATTACCGAAGGCCGGGTAGCGACGCTCGAGGTAGAAGTCTCGATCCTCCTCGGGGATGTCGTTTGCCTTCTTGGTGCCAGCCTGTAGCGCCTTAGCGTCCTCCAGCTTCTTGGGTACCCAGATACGACCATCGTTACGGAGAGACTCCGACATAAGCGTTAGCTTAGACTGGAAGTCGCCATGCTCAGGGATACAGGTCGGGTGGATCTGCGCCATACAGGGATTGCCAAAGTAAGCGCCCTTCTTGTAGCATTGCCAGGCGGCTGATCCGTTGGAAGCGATAGCGTTTGTCGTGAGGTAGAAAGCGTTGCCGTAACCGCCCGTAGCGATCACTACGGCATGAGCCGCAAAGCGCTCGATGGCACCCGTGACTAGGTTGCGCGCTATGATACCTCTCGCACGGCCGTCGATGATGACTAGGTCGAGCATCTCGTGGCGGGTGTAGAGCTTGACGCTACCCTTGTGTACCTGACGGCTCAGCGCTGAGTAAGCTCCGAGGAGTAGCTGCTGTCCCGTCTGACCACGAGCGTAGAATGTACGGGATACCTGTGCACCACCGAAGGAGCGGTTGTCTAGTAGGCCGCCGTACTCACGTGCGAAGGGGACGCCCTGAGCGACACACTGGTCGATGATTGCGTTAG
>CABQOJ010000031.1 GCA_902465775.1 uncultured Porphyromonas sp.
TCCTCATCAAGCAGCTCACTCAGTCTCTGAGAGGTCCCTCCAGATCCCCCTCATGGTCTATATGTCCGACCAGTTTGCAGCTGAGAATCCAGACGTCCTACTAGCCGTACAGCGTGCTCGGTACAAGCCCTTCATGACCGACCTCTTCACCTCCTCACTGATGGGACTGATGGGAATCCAGTCAAACTATACCATTCCTCGCTTACAACTGTGGAGTCTTCAGTACGACGCCACCCGCCCTAGACGTATACAAGGCTTTGGCACTGAGGTCACCTTCACACCTAAGCATCCAGATCAGTTATGAAAAAGGCACTCTTCAACTACCTCCAGGGAGTCAAAGCTAGGACTCCACAGCTAGTATGGCTACTGATTGCGATGCTAGCGATCTTGACGCTCAATAATCTCGTCCTCCGCAGCTTACTCTCCAAGAGTGCCCCTTATCTATCTAGAGAAAATCTCCCCTTAATATGGGACACCCTCTGGATGGCTACCCTGCTCTACATCATCCCCACCCTAATCCCCCATCGCATCACGCGTCGGGTAGTCCTCATCACTGAGCTAGTACTGGTCAGTGCCGTACACATTATGGACCTCTACCTCGTCAGTACCTACCAGATGCCATACTGTGATGCCATCGCCACGCCTATCTTTGCGACCAATAGTTCAGAGGCACACGGCTTCTTCAAGTCGCTACGACTAGATATGCCCTTCATGCTACGAGAGTGGGGCAAGCTACTACTGGCCATCTTCCTACCGCTCGGCATCTCTTGGCTGATCACTCTTGCCAAAGATGCTAAAAAGGGACTTCTCCATAAGCGCATCACACGCTTCCAGAAATATAGCTCCACAATCCTCTTCATAGTAGTCCTCGTAGGAGCACACATACTCGGCATTAGTTACCTACGCAAGACTCGTGTCGTGGCTCGCGATGGAGCTATACAGTATAGTCTCCACGCTCCTATAGCACGCCTTTATCTGAGCAGTCGTATGTTATGTCAAAACGCTAAGCACTGCGCTCTCGACTACAGACCTCAACAAGCGACACCTCAAGAGGTGACCGTAGACTCTCTCCTACCACCGCACAATGTCGTGCTGGTCGTCGCCGAAGATATCTACCCGCACCTGATGCACTGCTACAACCCTATCGTCAGCGACAACACCCCCACCATAGACTCCCTCATGCAGGCTGGCTCTCTCATCAAGCTTGATAGCGTCTATAGCGCCTCAGACAATGCAGCTCTCGCAGCTGCCTGGACACTCTCCCTATGTCCTAAAGACAGTCCGAATAGCTGGGATACCTACCCCTCTATCTATAGTATCTTTCGGGTAGCAGGCTACGACACCTATTGGCTGGACAACACCCCACGCATAGCTCACGGACTAGATGTCTACCCCCCGCTAGCAGCCGACTGCGACGACCTCTTCTTTACCAATCTCCGTGCAGACGATCAGGAGTGGACAAACATAATCCCCTATGACGATGCTGTACTCAACCGACTCAAACCGCTAAAGGACCAGTCCCGCCTCACCACCATTCATCTTATGGGAGCGCGCAGTAACATCTGGTGGCGCATCCCCGAGGAGTTCTATAGGTACAACCGTCTATCTGCAAACACCGACATAAACCTGTCTGGCGATGCCCTAGACCACCTAGCTCAGTACTACAACGTCGTCTGCTACCAGGATGACCTCCTCAAGCGACTCATAGCGTACTACCAGGACACTCCCACGATACTTATCTTCTGTAGTCCCGTAGGCGTATACGGTGAGTGGCATCCTTACTCAGGCGATCAGGTGGCTCCCGAGACTAGAGGGCAGGTGCCTATGCTGCTCTACCTCTCCCCAGCTATGCAGCGCATCTCGCCCACCCTACGAGATCAGCTACTACAGCTCAACACAAAGCGACACAACCTCAGCGACCTACCCCAGCTACTGATGCGACTCTCTGGGATCAAGGTCTCTTTGTAAACCTACTCTCCACACACCAAGGTTGCCACACCTATGAAACTCTAGTTTCATAGGTGTGGCAATTTTGTTTCTCCTAGGTGAAACTCTAGTTTCTCCCAGATAATTCAAATTCTCTACCGAGGGAACGGCAAATTCCTCCGAAGTTTCATTCCATTCTTCCGAAGTTTCATTTCATTCTTCCGAACTTTTATTTCGGCCCTGCGTAGGGGATTTTCGTTTGCTCCGTGGAGATTCCTGATTTCCTCAGGAGAGATTGGTCAGCCCTGTAAGAAGGTGGGGCTCTATTGCTCAGCTTCAAAACATTTCATACCTTTGCTCGGAGTGTTAAATCAGACCGAATGTGAAAACAATAGGTTCTGTCACATCTATTGCTACAGGTGTAAATGCACTCGCTCCATCTCTAGCAAATCAATTCACTGCTTAAACAACTATACAATACTAACGGCGACTAATGAATCATCTAACGAATCGACTAATCCTACGAATTCTCATTCCGCTCTGTCTCCTCGCAGTAGCCAGTAGCGGTAGCGCACAGCAATCCTTCGGGGGCTCACCACAGCTACTCGGGGAGGGCACACTACGTACCGCAACTGCTGGCATATCGCTTGCACCAGACTTTAACCCTCAAGACCTGCTTCGCAAGGAGATGTGGCATACAGGGGGCTTGCAACGCAAGCCTTACAACGTTGGCAAGGTAGTCCCCTGCTCCATCGACTTCGCCACGGCCGCTGAGCTCATCGGCTCCGTAGCAGGCACTGACATTTATCGACTAGAGATAGATATGGAGCAGACACCTGTGGGGCTGAATCTGTATTACTCCGACTTCTTCATTCCCCAGGGTGGTCGACTCTACATCTACACGCCTGGTGGCGATCAGCTCCTCGGAGCCTACACCCACGAGACGCACCCTCGTCATGGAGCCTTCGCCTCCGAGCCACTGAGCGGTAGCAAGCTCATACTAGACTATGAGGCTCCTCAGGGCTCGGCTATGCCCTCTATCCAGATCAGTGGCGTAGGATATCTCTACCGTTCTGTAATGCAGGCTAAGGTCGGGACTGGCATAGAGCAGGAAGACGCATCTGATCCAGGTAAGGATAGGTTTTGCCAGCTCAATGTCAACTGCCCTGAGGGAGACGACTGGCAAGAGCAGAAGAGTAGCTCCGTCATCTATATGCCAGTCTTTGCAGATGGCAATATGAGCTGGTGCTCGGGGAACCTTGTAAACAATGCAAAGGGAGACTTCAAGCCCTATATCCTTACAGCAGCACACTGCTCGGGCGAGGATGGAACAGGAAAACCTGAGGAGGGCGAATTTAAGGGAGGCTTTGGCATAGACCAGGAGAAGATGGATCAGTGGATCTTTGGCTTTCACTATGAGAAGCCACGCTGCAACAACAGCGACTACGGACTCCAAACGACTAAGACACTCACAGGTGCTACCATCCGCACCTACACATCTCCTTATGGTTACTCCGATGGTATGCTCTTAGAGCTCAAGGAGGACATCCCCCTCGACTACCGCGTCTACTACTCTGGCTGGAATGCGACAGAGCAGACTTGGCAGAGCGGTGCTGGCATTCATCACCCTGCAGGAGATGCAACCAAGCTTTGTCTATATAATCAAGGGATGGTAATATCTCAATGGGACATCCCAGCTAATCCATATGATCCCGATTCCAAACCTAATCGGGGAGGTAAAAAAGATCACTATAGTCTCCACTTTCACACAGGGAATACAGAGGGAGGCTCCTCGGGATCTCCACTGTACAATGAGCATAAAGAGCAGATCGCTACCCTAACGGGTGGTCTCTCAAGGACCTGCGCTCAAGACGGATTCTATGGACGTCTCAGTTCGCACTTCAACAAGTATAAGGACAAGGGCAAGCTCTACCACATGGATATGTACCTCGATCCAGACAGTACGGGAGTACTTCAGGTAGCTGGCACATGGCGTCAGGGGTACGAGCCTTTTGCCCCCATACGTGAGCTACGTGGCAAGCTAGACCTCCAGGATCACCTCAAGGTAGAGCTTGAGTGGGATGCAGTCCCTGCACATGCACAGGGTTACCCCGTCAGCTATCAGATATATCGCAACGGCACGCCTCTGACAGAGGTGTCTGACACGACCTACACAGATAAACTCACACATGATCTCACGGCTAGAGGCTCTGTCAGTTACGCTGTAAAGGCGCTCTATGACGTCGAGGGTAAAAAGGAGTCTACTCCAGAAGCTCACCGTACCATCTATACAGGCAAGATCGTCAAAGAGGTCGAGGCTAATGTCGAGACTAATGATGCAAATGGAGGCGTCTCACTCTCTTGGTCAGCTCCTCTCAATGCGCAGATCGTATCTAAGGTTGCGGATAGAGCTACAATGAGCGCTACTGGCATCAGACCCCGGATATACCCTGGGATAACCAGCGCTCCTTATAGTGTCGACTTCTTTGACAGGTTTCGCCTAGGGCGCTCGCCTTTTGACAAGCCTCTCTACGTACATCAAGTGAATGTGCTAACAGAGCCCAGCACTAAGAAAAGCTTACAGCAGATCTATTTGCGACAAAAGATAAACAACAAGCGAGACTTCCTGCAATACTTTTCTCAGCCAACAGGTGATACCGCACAATGGGTCTCTATACCAATTAGACGTCCATACAAGCTTGACTTTGAGGAGAACCTAGAGGTCGGCTTTAAGGTAAAAAGCAATAAGCTCTTTAAGATCTATATCGACACAAACTCTAAGGATCAGTACATACCCGTAGACGGTGCATTATCTACGGTCCTGCTAGGGGGTAAGAACTTGGCAATACCCGACTACGAGCATTTCACCACGGCAGGCTACATGGCTATCGAGCTAGTCATCTCTGACAGTCCAACGTCTAGCGGTGACACCATCCGTGAGACCTTCACACGTGGGCCACTGCCTGTTCCCTTCCCCGAGGTCAAGGGCTACGTGATCTATCGCAATGATGAGAAGGTCGGAGAAACGGATCCGTCCACTCGCACTTACCAAGACGCTGCAGGCAAGGAGGGTGACAACTACCGTATCGAGGTACTATACGAAGCTCCCGAGAAGCTCGCTATAGATAAAGGTATAAGGGGAGCTCAGCAACCTTACCTCTATCCTTCTGTCATACGAGATATGGCGACCCTGGCTGAGGCGGGCGAAGCTCGCTTGTTGCAGATCTTTGACCTTGCGGGGCAATGCCTACGGACAGTGAGCGGTGATGCACTACGCAGTTCTATTGATCTGACCGATCTACCCGAAGGCTCATACATTGCGCTCATACGTACTGCGCAAGAGACCTTCACGCAGAGAGTTATAATTAAACGAAATCAGCTCTAAACTCTCTAAGCAAACAAAGGTGACTGAGGTGGAAGTAGCTCGCCAAGAGGCTTCCCCTCAGCACCTAGCTTAAACAGATTACAAACCCTAAACCAACAAATACCATGATGAGGCTAACAAGATCTATATCTTTACTCGTGATCGTCGCCCTCTCATCATTCATGTGGAGTGCGGCACAGGTGGACTGGGATGACGACGTATACTACGTTCCCTCCGGCGCACCTCAGCAAGATAATCGCTCTAGCAATCTGGGGGGCGACGACAAGGTTCAGTGTGATGACCAAGACGAGCTCGATGCTTACAACCATCGTGGCAAGGAATACACGGGAGAGCGCGGACGAAGCTACTCCTCTTCGCAACCACAGAAAGGTGTAGGCAAGTATAGCCGTCGCATCATGCGCTTTCACAATCCGGCCACAGTATACATATATGACTCAGACAATGTAGATGTATACTACAACGAGGATGGCACCTACGGTATTTACAACTACCCAGATCGCTACGACTACGTAGCTGACCGCTACAACCCCGTCGGCATCTCTATCAATCTGTGGAGCCCGGGCTGGTATCCCTCTTGGGACTACTACTATGACTATATGTGGTACAGCTCTTGGTATCCATGGTACACGAACCGATACGCCTACCCTTACAGCTGGGGTGGCTACAACTATTGGGGTCCTTCCATTTGGTACACCAATCCCTGGTCATGGGGCGGTAGCTATTGGTACGGATACTATCCACACTACGGAGGCTACGGCTACGGCTCTGGCTATAACAATGGATACTGGGACGGATACTATGCCGGCTCCTACGGTATCTACGATCCATACTACGGAAGCTATGTCAAGCCCTCGACCTACTACTCCAACGGTCGCCTAGGTAGTAGCTACTATGACAAGAGCAATAGCAGCAACCCGCGCGCCTCTCGGGGCAATCAAGGCACTCTATCGGGCAATGCTCGTAGAGGTTCACTAGACGCCTCTACTAATAATCGCACTGAGGTGGCTGACCGAGGCAACTTCTGGAAGGATGATCGCAATCGTGTCTATGACAATTCGCAGGGACGCAGCGCTCGTGGATCATACGACCAGTCAAGCTCTGCCCGTCGTAACACCTCTGAGCAGTACCAGCTAGGCTCCTCTCGCTCTCGTCGTGGCTCTTACTTTGAGGATAGTAGCACAGTAAGACAAGATAGTCAACTCTCCTCACCAAGTCGCAACTACGACACGGGCTCCTCTCGCTCTCGTCGTGGCAGCTACGACGCCTCTACGACTAATCAGAGGAGAAACTACGGTACACCAAGTAGAAGCTATCGCGAAAACAACAGCTCCTCCTCCGTACGCTCTAACCGAGGCAACAGCAGCTGGCAGGGAAGCTCCTCTAGCTCGTCCGCTCGTAGCAGTCGCAGTTACGAATCTTCTAGCTCTAGATCATCCTCTAGCAGTAGCTTTGGATCGTCCTCCTCTTCTTCATCAAGAAGCAGTAGTTCATCTAGTAGCTCCTCTTCTAGTCGCAGTGCTAGAGGACGCCGATAGTAGACACTTCTAAGTATGAGACTTGTATCATTAGCCACCACACACAGGATCTGACTAATGGGCAAGTCTCATTCGTTTATACACCCATACTTATAAACTATGCTTCGACACTATTTCATTCCCCTCATAAGCTCAGCTCTCCTACTCATCACGGGGAGCTACCTATCCGCACAGACTCACGACAATGCGCTACGCTTTAGCACCGAGACACCTGACGGGACGGCTCGCTACCAAGCTATGGGTGGAGCCTTCGGCGCTGTAGGCGCTGACTATGGTAGCTTGCGACAAAACCCCGCTGGTCTAGGACTCTTCCGCAGTAACGAGATACAAGGTACCATCTCCTTCGGGCAAAACCTGGACCAGGCTACTTGGTATAAGGAGCATTACAAGAAAGGGCGCACCGCCTTCGGGGGCAATATGTCTGTCGTGCTGGCCACACCGCTCAGAGGGTCTGGTCTATCCTTCAACTTCGCTCTAGGCTTCTACCAGCGTCAGAGCTTTGCCCGCTCCTTTGACATCAGCAATCACCAGATCACGGACTTCTCGCTGGCAGACTACGCAGCCTTCATCACCCCTACCAACGTCTCCTCGGATGATCTCCTCAGCAAGAATGCTTATGGCACCGTTCCTGCACCTTGGCTCGCCATACTGGGACATGGAGCTGGCTGGACGGCGCGACATCCAAAAGGCTTCTACGAGAGTGCCTTCTACTATAGCGACAAGAAGGGAATCTTAGGGCCGAGCAATTCGCAGCTACGGGTCAACGAGCGTGGCGGCATCCAGGACTTTGACTTCACCTGCGGGCTTAACTACAACGACCGCCTCTACTTCGGTCTAGGCGTCAAGCTCAGTGCACTAGACTATCGGATGAACTCCTACTACGGCGAGGACTTCATAGACAATGATTACCTAGAGCTGGCCAATGAGCTCCGCACTTCAGGCTCTGGCGCATCAGTCAGCTTCGGCTTGATCGCTCGTGTCTCAGACCATCTGCGCCTAGGCGCTGCTATCCAGACACCCACATGGTTCACCCTACAGGATAACTACGTAGCAGGAGCCGAGTCTCGACACCTACGAGTAGACAAGGAGGGCAAGCCTCTACCTGAGAAAGAGTGGACTAAAAGGGATCAGACACCTAGCGATGCTGCTTGGCAATACCAATTACAGACCCCAACAAAGATTGTCCTCAGTGGAGCCTTCGTCGGACGGCTAGGTATGCTAAGCCTCGACTATGAGCTAGCCAACTACTCGGGCATCCAGCTCAAAGACACCTACGGTCCCTTTGTCGATGACAACAAACTGATGAAGGAGTACTTCACCCCGATGCAGAGTACCCTACGCCTCGGTGGCGAGGTGAGAGTCTCTCCTCAGTTCAGTCTCCGTGCAGGTGGCTACTGGCGACAAGCGCCGATGAAGGCGAGCTTCGACTCCAACCCCAATCAGAGCGCTACCATCCCTGTCAATGAGGCTGGCACCGTGCCACACTACGAGATCGTCGGCATGGGCTACGGCGTCACGGGCGGACTGGGCTGGCGCTTCTCTCCCTCCTCTTATGTAGATCTAGCGGTCGTCTATCAGGGACAAAAGTCTCACATGTACCCCTTCCCGACACGCTACTATGAGGAAAATGGGAAGGTGAAGCAGTTCACGACGCCTCAGGCTATCCAACTACAGAAGCAGCGCGTCTACGGGGTAGCCACCTTCGGCTTTAAGTTCTAAGTCACTTCATCGCTTTACACTTATGTCACTATCTTCCAAAGCTTGGGATCGCTTCCTCAATACGCTCTTACGCTCAGACATGGCTCGCGTCAACCGTGTCGAGTGGCTCACCGATGTGCTCTACCCTTTTCTCTCTATCACTGAGCTAGAGCAGCTCGCCACGGAGCCTCCGCACCGCTTCCTCTCGGTCAAAGTCCTCAACCACATAGCCAACCAAGAGATACGTCGCCACACCGAACTCCTAGCTATGGGCTCGGCAGGTAGCAGTCTCACCGGCTGCGTGGGCACCTGGGTCGGCATACCGACGGAGCTAGCGCAGTACAGCGTCAACATCCTCCTCTTGATACAGAAGCTCGCTTACCTCTACGGCTGGGACGACTTCTTCACCTACGGAGCCGTGACGACAGAGACGCGAGCGCGCTTTACCTTCCTCATGGGTAGCATGCTCGGCATACGTGAAGCCGATGAACTCCTGCGCAGTGCCTGCACACTATACCAGGGGCAAGTCTCCATCACGCCGATGCGCTATCTAGGCAAAGAGTCCCCCATCGACAAGGTCATCGCCGAGATTTCAAAGCGTCTCATCGTCCTATCCGCCAAGGGTGGCATCACCGCTTGGATCGGTCGCAAGGCTCCGCTCATCGGAGTCACCCTCGGAGCCACCTCCTCATACCTCCTCGTCAAGCCCTCGCTCGTACGTCTCAAGGTGCTCCTACGCGATCTCATGCAGGAGTAATCTTCGACTGATCGGCTCTTTCGTGCATCTCAATAAATCCGTACCTTTGCCCCACATCAATTCACTTTTTAGACGAATAGCAACTATATGGCCAATTGGTTTGAATGCAAGGTGACCTACGAGAAGATGGTCGACAACGGAACGCCCAAGCGTACCTCCGAGGGGTACCTCGTACAGGGCGACACCTATACGGAGATTGAAGAGAGACTCACCAAGGAGCTCACGCCCTTTACCTCTCTAGGCGAACTAGTCATCAATACGATCAAGCGGATCAAGCTCGCAGAGCTCTTCCTCTCTGATCACCCCGAGGACGACCGCTTCTACCGTTGCAAGGTCAACTTCATCTCGCTCGACGAGACGAGAGGTGTCGAGAAGCGCACCGCAGCAGCTATGATCGTGCAGAGCGATAGCCTGCCCAACGCCCTCAAGCGCCTCGAGAAGGAGATGTCCACGACTCTCTCACCCTACGAGATAGCCGCCATCACCGAGACCATCATCATGGACGCTTGGCCGATAGACTTCTCCAAGCCCAACGAATAATCTATCCCTATCGAGAGACTGTTACCCAGACAGACAGGTAGCAGTCTCTCTTTTGTATTCTACACACCCTCTTTTTCCCCCACACATCATGATCGCAGAGCGTCTAGCAGAGATACGGAGTCAGATACCAGCGCAGGTGCAGCTGGTGGCCGTCTCCAAGTTTCACCCCGTAGAGTCCGTACGTGAGGCTTACGAAGCTGGTCAGCGACTCTTTGGCGAAAACCGTGCTCAGGAACTTGCCGAAAAAGCCCCCCAGCTCCCCGAAGACATTCAGTGGCACTTCATCGGCACCCTCCAGCGCAACAAGGTCAAGTATATCGTCCCCT
>CABQOJ010000032.1 GCA_902465775.1 uncultured Porphyromonas sp.
GCATTGCCGATCAGCGGATTGATCTTGTTGCCCTCCTTGAGGAAGAGGTTCATCACCTTGACAAAAAGTACCCCCGAGCAGGTAGCTATAATAAAGGAGAGCGCTCCGAGCATAAATATCTTCACCGAGTCAAGCGTGAGGAAGTGCGTTGCCTGTGTCGAGGCACCCACCGTCACACCTAGTAGGATGGTGATTATATCAATGAGTGGCTCACGAGCCGTGCGAGCTAGACGATCGCAGACGCCACTCTCCTTGAGGATATTGCCGAAGAAGAGCATCCCCAGTAGAGGCAAGCCTGATGGAACGAGAAAGCCTGTCAAGAGCAGACCAAAGATCGGGAAGAGGATACGCTCTATGCGAGACACCTTGCGGGGAGCCTTCATCCTGATGCGTCGCTCCTTATTAGTTGTCAGCAGACGCATGAAGGGGGGCTGTATGATCGGTACCAGCGCCATGTAGGAGTAAGCCGAGACAGCGATCGCGCCGAGTAAGTCGGGAGCCAGCTTGGACGAGAGGAAGATAGCCGTTGGGCCATCAGCACCGCCGATGATACCGATAGCTCCCGCAGCGTTTGGCTCGAAGCCTAGCTGCAAGGCGATCATATAAGCGCCAAAGATACCAAACTGCGCAGCCGCACCGATCAGCATCAGCTTAGGATTGGAGATCAGTGCCGAGAAGTCTGTCATCGCTCCGATACCGAGGAAGATCAGTGGCGGGTACCACCCCTGTCTCACTCCTTGGTAGAGGATGTTGAGGACAGAGCCCTCCTCGTAAATGCCGATCTGCAGCCCCGCATCCTTAAAGGGTATATTGCCGATTAGCATACCAAAGCCTATCGGGATCAGGAGCAGAGGCTCGAACCTAAAGCGTATGCCTAGGAAGATAAATAGGGCACCGACCAGGATCATGATCACGTGACCCGTCGTCACATTGGCAAAGCCAGTGTAGGTAGAGAAGATCTCTATATTGTCAACAAGGAAGTTCCAGAAATTCATAAGGCTATCTCGTTAATCGCTTAGGTTCGTATCACGCTTTCAGACGCTTGCACTCCACCGTAGGACGCATCATCTGACTCTTGTCACTCCACGGCTCATAAGCCTGCGTGCGAGGTCGTATAGTTAGTTGTCCAGGAGCCTCACCACCGCCCAGCTGCAGCTCCGTCGCCAGAGCGAGTGAGATGGCGACAGCCACGAGCGGATCATCCGTCGTACTGGTTACCGTCGTAGGCTCTCTGTGTACCCGGTTGTGAAGGCTCTCCTTACGTTCTTCAATACGCATAGCCACGATTCCGACTAGTTTATAAGCTAGGAAGAGAATTAGCAGACCCGAGAAGACAACTAGCATAGCGGTTATAGTCATAACGAAGCCATTGGGGTCAGCCTCTTGAAGGCGGTTGATCTTCTCGTTTTTGTCCTTGACCACATTGTTGGACCCAGGTGTCGTGTGCTGCGTGATATGCCACGCCTCCGCAGGAGCTACCGTCCGCACACCATCATCGATACGTGCATAGGAGTGATTAGTGGGGATCGCTGCTGGTATCTCCACCTCATCAATGATAGAGGAACCATCGCCACTGACTAGAGCTAGGTAGTGAGGCGACTCAGGCGTTAAGGTGAAGTTCAAGTGAAAGGTACCCCGTAGTGGCATCTCATCGGCAAAGAAGACCACACTCTGCCGAGGCTTGATGATCGTCAGTATGTCTCCCTTGGGGATCATATACTTCTTGAGGTCTTGCGGATCGTTCGTCAGGAAGCATCCCGCTAGGTCGATCGTTCCCGCCGAGGAGTTGTATATTTCGATCCAAGGGCTACGCTTGCCGTAGCTGTCTATGTAGTTATCTACATTATCTATCATCACCTCATTGATCCGCGCTGCCGTGATGCTCTGCGCTGAGAGCGGGTAGGAGGACCATAGGATGGCTATCGTAGAGAGGATTAGTAGTCGCTGTAGAGCAGACCGTGTGAATCGTTGCATAAGCTCACAAGTATATCACTAAGATTTAGACCCCCAAAGGTACATCTTCTTCGGAAAAGTAAGGGCACCCAAGCCTCGAACATTTTTATAATTATCCACCCCTTGCCATGCTCTATGGAGGAAACTCTAAATTTCTCGGTAGAGGTTTTTGATTCTCTACGGAGAAGCCGAGAAGTTCTTCGGAGTTATCATTTCATTCTTCCGAAGTTTCATCTGATTCTTCCGAACTTTTATTTTCCGTCTCCGTGGAGAATAATCATTTTCCAGCGAGCTATTGAGAAACCCCTTCGGAGGAAATCGAAGGTGTCGGCAAGGATCGGAGATCTCAAAGCTGACGAATAGTCCCGTAGGAGCGAACGACCCTGCGTCTTGATAGCGAGTCACTCGTGAGTTTTGCGAAGTTGAGAAGAAGCACAAGCCCTCAGTCTCTCCAGTTTTTCATATCTTTGCGCAATACAATTGACTAACATATTTACTTGCTTATGAAACACTCGCTACTCGGACGGTCACGAATGCTGACCATGACGCTATGCCTGCTACTCTGTGGCGCGGTGCAGATCTTTGCACGCCCACTACGAGAGCAAGAAGCTCGACTGCTCGCAGAGCAGTTCTTCCAAAAGAACACACAGACGCAACAACTGCGCTCCGCTAGTCTGACACTCGTGTCGGCTCCAGCCCGCACATCTAATGGGTATGAGCTCCAGTCGGCTGGTGAGACAGCTCGCTACTACTACGTATATAATAGAGGTGAGGCAGAGGGCTTCGTCATCGTCGCTGGTGATGACCGCTTCGCACCTTATATAGGTTATGCCACGACGGGTACTTTCTCCGTTGAGGCGATGCCGGACAACCTAGCATCCTTTCTAGAGGCTTGTCAGCAGCGTATCGATGAGCTGACTGGGCAGGTAGGACTGCAGACACGCTTGGCTCCGACGCTACCAATGGCTGGAGAGCTTGCAGAGGTGGCTCCAATACTAGGTGATATCAAGTGGGATCAGTCTGCTCCGTGGAACTCAAAGACCCCAGTAGATGCCAAGGGCAAGCACATGCCCGTGGGCTGTGTCGCTACAGCCTACGCTCAGGTGATGCGCTACTATCAGTGGCCTGTCAAAGGCGAGGGTAAGGTAGAGTACAAGGAGCCTGGTGTCAAGCGTCGTCATAAGGTAGACTTTGGTAAGACGACCTATGACTGGGCAAATATGCCAGAGTCT
Source organism: uncultured Porphyromonas sp. (assembly GCA_902465775.1). The sequence goes on from CABQOJ010000032.1 coordinate 3,186, forward strand.
TTTGCGGACGTTACGACCGCAACGGAGGCACAAAAGGAGGCTCTTGGCACGCTCTGCTACCATGCAGGTGTCGCTATCGAGACGGCCTATGATCCCGTAGCTAGTGGTAGTTTTGCTCCTTTGATCGTACGTGCTCTGCGCAACAACTTCCGCTATAACAAGCAGGTGACCTTCAAGAGACGTGTCAACTATACCCAGCTTGAGTGGGACAAGATGATGCGTGCTGAGCTCGCTGCTCAGCGTCCTGTCGTATACAGTGGTACTGGTACGGGCGGTGGACACGCATTCGTCTGCGACGGCTACAACGTTGATGGCCTTTATCACATCAACTGGGGCTGGAGTGGTCTTGCTAATGGATACTTCAACCTTAACTTCCTACAGCCCGACGACCTGGGTATCGGCGGAGGCTTCGGTGGAGGCTTTAGCATGGAGCAGGGCGCCGTCATAGGCATTACGCCTGATCGTGACGGTAGCTCTAAGGATACCGAGTTACCTCTCCTGACCACACGCAAGTTCACTATGCACCTACGGTCTACTGGCACCCAGCTTCAGATGGCAGATGCCAACTACTCTGTATGGATGAGCGATGCTCCTGTAATGAATGATAAGGGCGAAGCCGAGTACAGCTACTACGGCTTTACGACCTTCGGTGCGGTCAAACTAGGCACGACCGACACAGTCTATATGGACGAGTTCGCCAGGACTAGGATTTTGGATGGTCTCTATGACCTTTCCTCCGAGTTCCAGTTTGAGCTAGACATTACAAAGTACGTCTCTGCGGGTACGTGGGACTTCTTCCTAGTTTATCAAGTCACGCTACCTGACGGCAAGAAGGTGTGGAGACCTTGCGCTATGGACGTACGCGAGGGCAACAATGCGAATGGTAAGGGTCGTCACACCTTTACCATCGAAAAGGAGACTCTTGGCTGGAAGGTCAAGGAGGACCTCACACACCCCTTTGCCCAGCTTGAGATGGTCAAGGGTAGTGCTAACTCTACCCTCAAGGCTTATGAGAAGAGTACTATCTCCCTGAAGCTTAAGAACACGGGTCGTGGTGAGTTCTTCAGACCACTATACCTCGAGATCAAGCCTGAGGGCGGTGAGTGGCGTGCGTACTCTGATATCCTCCCCGCCATACAGGTTGGGGAGACGCAAGAGGTGACCTTCAACGCTGAGCGCTGTCCATATGCTAAGGGGACGGTCTCGCTCCGTGTCTCCTATCAGACAGAGGATATGGGCAAGATGCAGTACTTCTACCTGCCCGATGTGACCATTGGGGAGTCTACTACTATCAGAACCGCTTATGTCATAGAGCCAGCCTCTAAGACTGAGCCTATGGAGGTAGACCTAGGTACAGGTGAGTTCTCACAGATCCGTGTTAAGAACGTCGGTACCATAGCGCCCGAGCACGAGGTGAAGTGTCGCTACATACTTAAGTTTGGTATCGAGCAGGTGTGGACCGACTTGGAGACCATCTCCATCTCACCACAGGGCGAGATGATACTCACACCAAAGCTACCTGAGCTAGTGAAGAGACTAGGCGTCGTGGGTGGTAATGAGATCCAACTGACGATGAGCTTCTTCGAGATGGCTAGTGACAGAAAGCATCGCCTGCCGATCCTAGAGGATCCTATCATAGAGGTAACCTGCAAGAAGGGGACTTCAACACAAAAGAGCTATCCTGTCACGAAGCAGATCGAGGGCGAAGGTGACTTTGACATCACTGGCTACGAAAACCTCGATGCTGTACCTGAGGGTACTAAGCTAACCATCGAGCCTAAGCCAGCTGCTGGTTACGAACTGACCACTCTTGAGGCTAACGGTAAGGATATCTTGGCTACAAAGAGCTTTACAGTATCTGCCGCTACGACCGTCAAGGGTGTCTTCACCAAGGTGAGAACATTTACGGTCAAGCTAACAAGCAACGAGCATGGCACGATCTCGCTTAAAGAGAATGTCGATGTCAATGCTGTACCTTACGGTACGAAGCTAACGATAGAGGCTCGTGGCAACAACGACAAGTGCGAGCTCAAGTCGCTTACTGCTAATGGTAAGGACATCCTAGCTACCAAGAGCTTTACCGTGATCGCTAATACGGAGGTCAAGGCTGAGTTTGTAGACCACACGAGCATTGAGAGCGTTGTAGCAGAGCAGCTACGTCTCTATCCTAACCCAGCACGTGATTACGTAATCCTCGAGGGTATCCCCGCAGGAGCGACCGTAGCTATCTACACGCTGCAGGGTCAGCTGATCTATCAGGCAGCGGCTGCTAGCGATACGCTACGTATCAACCTAACACAGCTACAGGAGGGTACCTATCTACTACAGGTGGGCAATGAGACACGTCGTCTCATCATCCGTCGCTAGCTATATAAACTGTAACTAATCCTACAGTCCAACACGAGAGGAGGCCCTGTCACTAGCGACAGAGCCTCCTCTTTTAATAATATGTATGTGACAGGTCGTGAGACACTATCCGCAAAACGTGTAGCACTGCGTCCCGAGGGGCTGTATCTCTGCGTCCCAATTGCAAGTTTTTTCAAGCGACGCATGGAAGTTTTGGCTTGTCATGTCGTCGTTTTTTCGTAACTTGCCCCCGCTTTTGAGGACTGACGGTTAGTCGCCAGTATCAAACGATCTGTACGGATTTGGAAATCACGCAGATAGATCTTTGACAGTACTAATCAAGAACATTATATGATCAGAAAACTACTAACTACCGTAGGGCTAATTGTGGCCATGTGCGGACTATCGCACCAAGCTTCAGCCCAGACAGTCGACTTCTCCAATCATGGCGATGGGAGAGTGAAGGAACCCTCTTACATGGTCAAGAAGGATCGACAGCTGATGTCGCAAGGTCTCAAGAGAGATCCACGTCCTATCTTCAAGACCAAGGAAGAGTTCAATGTTCGCTATGTAGACAAGGACAAGAAGACCGTCGAGATCGCACCAGCTCAAAATGTCGCTGAGCGTAAGCCTGGCATCTATGGCGAGAGCGTTGTGGTCCCTGAGATTCTCAACGTTGAGGAGGATGATAAGGGTAAGGTTACAATCCCCTGCACTGTTGTTGCTGTAGGAGAAGCTGCGTTTGCATTCAACAATGTCAGCTCAATCAAGCTCCCTGCGACTTGTAAGGAGCTTAAGGATAGAGCTTTCTCCATGACTGATATGGTGGTGGCCGACATCCCAGATCAAATTGAAAAGATGGGAGACAATGTCTTCTTACTCTGTAGTAGTTTGACTAAGATCCGCATTGGTAAGGGACTCAAGGAGATGGGAAAGGATCCATTCCTTGGCTGTACGAATATCGGCTCTATCGAAGTCAATGCAGAGAATCCTATCCTCTCCGAAAAGGATGGCGTCCTATACAATAAGGCACAGACGATACTCTATCTCTGTCCTATGCAACGTAAAAGTACTACTACAGTAACGCTACCAAACACGGTGAAGGAGATAGCAGACAATGCATTCTATGACTGTTCCTATCTAAGGAAAATCGTTCTCAACGAGGGCTTGGAGGAGATAGGTGAGGACGCCTTTTACGGTTGTGAAGCACTTGAGGAGATGACCATCCCAGCATCAGTCAAGGAGATCGCTCCTGGAGCATTTTACCAGCTCAAGAGGTATGATGCCTTTAAGCTCGCTGAGGGTAACACCGTCTTTGAGGTTAAGTCTGATGGCGTCAATGAGGGTAAGCTCCTTATCAACAAGGTCAAGAACTCTCTCCACACATGCCTCTTTAAGGGTACTAACGCTGTTACTATCCCTGATGGCATCAAGATCGTGGAGCCTTACGCTTTCTTGGGCTGTAGCTGGACTGCGTCAATCAAGTTCCCAGAATCCATCGAGAGTGTAGGGCGCGCAGCCTTCTCTGAGATGTACTCTCTCAAGGAGATCGCGATACCTGAGAAGGTCCGTGTGATACCTCCTTACTGCATCAGTGATTGTAAGAAGCTTACAAAGATAACTCTTGGCAAGAACGTCACACGTGTTGAGAACCTAGCATTCTCTGGCAATGAGGCTATGGAGAAGGTTGGTGGCACGCTACAGATACTTGCTGTCACACCTCCAGCAGTAGGCAAGGACAGTGAGGGTAAAGCCTACGAAATGGGCAAAGACTTCTATAAGAAAGTTGTCCTAGAGGTTCCCACAGAGGCTAGAGAGGCTTATCAGAAAGATAGAAACTGGAAGAAGTTCCGCAGGATCTATCCAGTAGGCAATGAGCTCGTCCAGCCAGTGTCGCCTCTACAGATCAGCGTAGCAGGAGGTCTCCTCTCTATCGTAGCTCCTGAGGTTGCTCCCATAGCGATCTATACGCTCGATGGCCAGGTCGTCTATACGACCACTGCGCTAGAGACGCACATAGCACTACCTGCGGGTCTCTATCTAGTAACCTACGGGTCTGAAACCATAAAGGTCCTCGTCGACTAAACGTACAGCACTCTAGAGTCGCTCCTTTTCTGAGCATCTCTAGAGTGCTACCTCTATTAGATATTCATTAACTAACTATATAAGGGTATGAAATCAAAACTACTCCTTCTCCTCACGCTGGTAAGCGTGTTGGGGCTAACAGCTTTCCGAGCCTCGGCTCAGGAGCCCACCATTGGTAAGATTACCATTGGTACCGAACTCAACGTCGGTGACAGGATGAATCTCATCTTCACAGGTCCCGATGGCACGCTCAAAGATATCACTGTCGAAGGTGCCAAGCAAGTTATGGTGGAAGGCAAGATCGCCTATGAGATTACACAAAAGCCTGTAACGATCACAGGAGACATTCGCACTTTCGAGTGTACTATGTCTCGCATTACGTCGCTTGAATTCGAGAACTGCGTTAACCTTTACGATCTGATCTGCGGTACTAATGCGCTCAAGCAACTAGATCTGACAGGACTACCTGCTCTAGAGTCTCTAAACTGTACCACAGCTGATATCAATACCATCAAGCTCGGAAACAATACAAAGCTGAAGACAATCAAGGCTGATGCCAATAAGCTCAAAAGCATCAACCTGACTGGGGCTCCTAACCTAGAGACTGTCTCTCTGCCAATTAACTCACTGACAGAAATCAATCTAGACGGAGTCTCCTGTACCTCGCTAGACCTCTCTAGTAATGCCCTTACGTCCTTAGACCTGTCTAAGACCTCGAATCTTGTGTCGCTTAGCGTATCTTCCAACAAGTCGCTCACGTCCATTAATCTAAGAGGCTGTACCTCTCTAGAAAAACTGAGTGCTAAGACGACTAAGCTTGGTGAGATAGATCTCACTGGTCTATCCGCTCTCGAGGCGCTAGACCTACACGCAGGCAACCTTACTAAGATCACATTCGATGGCAATAGTGAGCTCACCGACATAGATCTGAGTGACAACAAGCTTACTTCGATTGATTTCAAGGGTGCTCCTAAAGTGGCGTATCTCAGCTTAAACAACAATGAGTTTACTGAGATGCACCTCAAGGGACTAGAGGACCTCTCTAGCATCAACTTGAGATACAATAAGCTTACGAACTTCTCTATAGAGGACTGTCCTAGTCTCAGCTCGGTTGTCGTTAGTGATAACCTCCTAACATCCGTCGATCTAACGGGTGGTAAGGAAAATCTGAGTGATGTATACGTTGGTGGTAACAAACTCACCACTCTTGATCTGTCTGACTTTGCTAGCCTATCTACGCTCAGCGCTGAGGGCAACCAGCTCACCTCTGTCAATCTAAAGGGATGTACCAATCTGTATAGCCTGAATCTTGGCAACAACAAGTTCACGGCTCTTACTCTCCCTGAGCTACCTTCTCTTGGAGAGGTTTACGTTGAGAACAACAACATCCAGGGAGACGCTATGATGGCTCTTATGAAGTCTCTACCTAAGAAGGAGGTCCTCACGGGATCATTCGCTGGTAGCATCTATGCTCTCGAGACACGCAGTGACAAGGAGCAGAACATCTGCCTCAAGGAGCACGTCAAGATCGCTCACGACCTAGGCTGGGGCGTTTATGACAAGCGTACTTGGAGCAACTATGATGGAGCTGCAGTTTGCAAGGTTACGACCAAGACTGTAGGCAAGGGTGGCTCTATTATGGTCAATGGTAAGACACAGCTAGACGAGGTTTACTCCGACACTAAGATTGTGATCACAGACAATCACGAGAGTGGATACGCTCTGAATAGCCTTAAGAAGGTCTCCAAGGGTGACACCATAGACATCTTTAAGGATCGCTACTTCTATGCTACAGATGCAGATGCAGAGGTTGTTGCTACCTTTACAGACGACGTCTGCAAGGTGATTCTAAAGAAGCTCGGTAAGGGTACTCTCAAACTCAAGGGTGACGGCCTCGATACGAGAGGTCTACCTCGTGGTATGGAGATCGAGGTGATTGCTGAGACTAGCGAGACCTCAGACTGGGAGCTTGCAGACCTTAAAGCAACTAACCTCAAGACTGGTAAGAAAACCAACATCCTTGGCTCAAAGGCGTTTACATTGACAGACGATATGGAGATCTTCGCTGAGTTCCAAAATGCAAACGGTGAGGAGCCAGGCGATACAGCCGTATGGGATGGCAATAAGTGGCTCGGTGTCATCATGCCAACCGTACCCAGCTCTGAGGAGGCTCAGCTCTATCCTAACCCCGCTACAGACTTTGTCACCATCGCTGGTGCACAGCCTGCTACGACGGTCAATGTCTACACGCTCTCAGGCGAGCTCGTTCGTAGCTACGCTACCAGCCGTGA
>CABQOJ010000033.1 GCA_902465775.1 uncultured Porphyromonas sp.
TGGTCTGCGGGTAGCGACTCTTCCAGATGATGTTGCGCCAGATCTCATCGCCACCAGCATCCGCTCCAAAGAGTATGCGTACCACCTGGTCAAAGGGAATAGCGATCGTCCCCAGCGATAGGTTGAGCACGAAGAAGACTACGATGAGGAGTGCTATGACTGTAAAGGCTATAATCGGACGTCGCATAGCTTCCCTTAGCGGGTTAATATCGAGTAAAAGACTGGTTCATGGTCGGGCAGTAGCTGCGGGTGAAAGGCGTGGATCAAGTCCGCCAAGACTACCTCCGGCTCCACGGGCGAAAGCTCATAGAAAGGTCTCTCCCGCAGATTGCAGTACAGTACCTGCTTATCCCGATAAGCTTTGAAGTCTCGGTAGCGTGCATCCGTCTTGCCCAGCACATCGTAAGAGAATGCACCGTCGTAGCTATTCGCAATGCGCCAGTAGTCCGCATCAGCTGCCTTAGCATAGACCGTCTCGAAGTCTACGTAGAAGCCTCCAGACTCCTTATCGTCTGCCATAAAGTAGTCCGCACCTGCATCCTCAAAGAGGTGTGCCAAGTAGCTTGCGCCACCCACCACGTACCAGTTGCCGCCGTGCAGTTCACCGCTAAGTACCTTCGGACGTGGCAAGTCTTCGGTGATCAAAGCTTGTAGCTCGTGGTAGCGCTGCTCTATCGTGCTGAAGATCGTCTCCGCACGCTCCTCCATGCCCAGCAGGAGCGCCGTAAACTTAAGCCACTCAGCCTGCCCCAGTGGGGAAGTCTCCTTGTAGCCCAGGAAGGTAATCAGCGGTATGTCTAGCTGCTTGATCACATCGTAACCACCCCGCTTGAAGGGGCTTACTAATATAATGTCTGGTTGCAGAGCCATAATCAGTTCGCTGTCGAAGTTCCCCTCGATGCCGATCCGCTTAGCAGCGCCCGAAGCCAGCCGTGACTGCATCTCCTCGTTGAAGAGAAAGCGCGTACTTGGCATCCCCACGATCCGATCCACCGCATCAAGCTTGATAAAGTTAGAGAGCTGTAGCGTCGTCATCACGATGACCCGACGCACTGGCGTCTCTATCATGGTGTAGCCCTCAGGCACCTCAGCAGCCAGCTCCTGAGACTGCTCACGAGGCACCAAAGCGTAGTGATACACGTCACTACTGTCATGCGTTGGGTCAGAGATGGTGACCAGCGTCACCGCCCCCGCGTGCTCGATTTGGAGTCCCTCGGCATAGCGTATCATAGCAGTGCTATCCACCTCTGAGCCCCCCGCAGTGCCTTCGTCAGAGCCTCCCTTACCACACGATATTAGTAGCAAGGAGAGCACTAGGCCGCTCAGCAAATACCTCACACAGCGTAATCTGTCCATTTTATTATCGATCTGTTGCACTGCAAAGATACGCAAACGATTCGTCCTAGCTCTAAGGTTCCAGTATCCAAACTCCGACAATCTCATGGCCAGCCAGCTCAACGTACTGCTACGTAGTGATATGTCTTCTAAATTCCAACCTCTAATCTCCGTTTCCACAGAAAAACTCCACCGAGGAGTCTGCGACTTCCTCCATAGAGACGTAGCTGAACTCATTGTATATAGTGCGTCAGCCCTGCTTCGTAACGGCTTTGTAATCGTTATGTGCGCCATTAGTCGTACATTTGCAGTAAATCTTATGCAATCTATGCCTGAAGAGAGCTTTCATCCACAGCAGGTCGATATAGCCGCTATCCTCAATCGACGACGCAAGAAGCCTTTGCCTGCCTTTGTGACCAATGGTGTGGCACGTCTAATCCATCAGCGTGAGATCAACGATGTGCTACGGCGCTACGGACACCTAGAGGGGGTCGACTTTATGGATGCCCTGATCCAGGAGTTTCGCATTGACCTGACGCTCGTCGGGGCGGAGCATCTGCCCGCAGACCCTCGCGCCCTCTTTATCAGCAATCACCCACTGGGGGGGCTGGACGGGATATGCCTGACACACCTCATAGCTAGTCACTATCAGTCAGATATTCGCTACATCGTCAACGATCTCCTGCTGAATCTCAAGCCTCTCGCCAATATCTTCGTACCGGTCAATAAGTACGGCGCTCAGGCGCGCTCCTCGATACAGAGGATGCACGAGGCGCTGGAGAGCGATCTGCCCGTGATCACCTTCCCCGCAGGGCTCTGCTCCCGACTCATCAAGGGTCAGATACAGGACCCGCTCTGGCGACCAAGCTTTATCAAGCAGGCTAGACAGTTTCGCCGTCCCATCGTGCCACTCTTCTTCCACGGGCGCAACTCAATGAAGTTTTACCGTATCGAGCAACTGAGGAAAGCGCTTGGCATACGCTTTAACATTGGCACGGCATTGCTACCACACGAAATGTTTGCTGCACAGGGGAGCTCCTTCACCGTAGTGGTCGGAGAGCCTATCCCCTACGAGACGCTCGAGGGGGTGAAGCCTAGCGACTTACCTCAGCAGGTCGGGCTCATACGGCAGCAAGTATACCAACTGAAAGACCAACTATCCAAATGAGTGCTACAGAGCAACCCATCATAGCGCCGATAGATCGGCAATTGATCCGACAGGAGCTGACACCTGAGCTCTTCGTCCGTAAGACCAATAAGAGTAATAATGAGATCTACGCCTTCCGAGCTGCTCAATCCCCCCAGACGATGCGTGAGGTGGGGCGTCTGCGCGAGGAGAGCTTTCGTGCTGGCGGTGGCGGCACGGGCCTTGAGTGCGATGTGGATAAGTATGATCTGATGGACGATGGCTACATACAGCTCATCGTCTGGAGCCCCGAGCTAGAGAAGATCATGGGCGGCTACCGATACATACTCGGTGAGGCGGTGCTACGGCATCAGGAGCAGACGGATGCGCTAGCGACGTCGCATATGTTTGGCTTCAGCGAGGAGTTCGTACGCGACTATCTCCCCTACACGATCGAGCTGGGTCGCTCATTCGTGAGCCAGGAGTTTCAGACGACACGGGCGGGGCTCATGTCTTCCATCTACACGCTCGACAACCTATGGGACGGGCTGGGCGCCTTGACGGTGATCTATCCTGAGATCAAGTACTTCTTTGGCAAGGTGACCATGTACAAGACCTACAATAAGTACTGCCGCAACCTGATCCTTAAGTTTATGGAGATCTACTTCGGCGACAAGGATCATTTGGTCTTTCCGATGAATCCAGTCGAGGTGGACATTGACCCAGCGGAGATAGATCGTCTCTTTGTCAAGAACGACCTCAAGAGCGACTACCGCACGCTCAAGGCGGAGGTACGCAAGCACAATATCAACATTCCCCCGCTCTTCAACGCTTACATGTCGCTCACACCGAAGATCCGCATCTTCGGCACAGCGATCAACGATGAGTTCGGCGATGTTGAGGAGACAGGCTTGCTGACGCCTATTGCGGACATCATTCCAGAGAAGAAAGAGCGTCACATAGACACCTACCAGCAAGCCAAATAAGTAGCAAAGACTCCCCTACTCATGGCTCTTGCGAATGAGCTCGGCGCTGCCGGCGAAAGGGCAGCTCAGCGCTACCTCCTCTCTCGGCACATACGCCTCCTCGAGATCAACTGGCGTGACCCGCTCTGCGAGATTGACATTATAGCGTCTGACGGTCGACACCTACTGATCGTCGAGGTCAAGAGCCGTATGGAGTACACCGCCACGAGCCCGCTAGATGCGGTCGACCAGGCGAAAGCACATCAGATGATGCTCGGTGGTATGCGCTATGCACAGCGAATGCGCATCGACCTACCGATACGCTACGATGTCATTGAGGCGCTCTACTGCCCAGCGAGTGACCTCTTTGAGATTAAGTACCACAAGGGATACTTCTCGGCAGAGGAGATTGCCCTCCAAGAGACACTTCCCCACGGCTTCGTCCAGTCCTAACGGCGGGACGCTTAGTCGTTACTTTGCGACTCCCTAGTAGATAGACAATGCAAAGGTAATATGGATGACAATTGAGACTGCACTCTAGTGTATCCAAGATCGGGATACAACCCAGACACGGCTCAACAGCCTACCAAGAAGAGCAACTCCACAACTAGTCCCAATCCGTAGGGTACAAAGTCTATACCCCAAACCACACTGTTCACTACAAGCAACAATCATACAACACCTTCCGTGAAACTAGGGTTGTGAGGTGGGCTTCTTATTTCATCGGACAGCAATGTAAGAGAAGAGCCCTACGTATCATATGGACACGTAGGACTCTTCTCTTTATTTGTTGCTCCTAGACAACTAGTGCTAACGTGAGTGCTAGCGCACCGTGTCTAGCGTTTAGCGTCTAGAGCTTAGCGAATCGGCTTGCGGGGGATTACATCATTCCGCCCATGCCACCAGCACCTGCCATAGCTGCAGGATCTGGCTTGTCCTCCTTGATGTCTGCGACAACGCACTCAGTCGTGAGGAACATGCCAGCAATAGAAGCAGCATTCTCTAGAGCCACACGCGTTACCTTGGCGGGGTCGATGACACCGTGCTTCATCAGATCCTCAAAGCTGTCGGTACGAGCGTTGTATCCGAAGGCACCCTTGCCGTCACGGACACGCTGTACGACTACGGCACCCTCCTTAGCAGCGTTAGCTACGATCTGACGGAGAGGCTCCTCGATAGCACGCTTGACGATCTCGATACCCGTGCGCTCGTCGTCGGTGTCGCCCTTGAGCTTCTCAACAGAAGAGATAGCGCGGATGTAAGCGGTACCACCACCAGGTACGGTACCCTCCTCGATCGCAGCACGTGTAGCGCTGAGCGCATCCTCGACACGATCCTTCTTCTCCTTCATCTCGACCTCGCTGCCAGCACCTACGTAGAGGACGGCAACACCGCCAGAGAGCTTAGCAAGACGCTCCTGGAGCTTCTCACGATCGTAGTCGCTCTTCGTATTCTCGATCTGATGACGGATCTGATTAGCGCGATCTGCGATAGCCTCCTTGTCACCATCGCCATTGACGATAGTGGTCTTGTTCTTGACGACCGTGACCGTCTCAGCGCTACCGAGCATATCGATCGTTGCATTCTCCAGCGTCAGACCGGTATCCTCGCTAATGACAGTACCACCCGTCAGGATAGCCATATCACGTAGTATCTCCTTGCGGCGATCGCCGAAGCCTGGAGCCTTGACACCACAGATCTTAAGACCAGCGCGTAGTCTGTTGAGGACAAGCGTTGTCAATGCCTCGCTCTCGATATCCTCAGCAATGATCAGCAGAGAGCGACCCTGCTGGAGCACCTTCTCTAGTAGTGGTAGGAGGTCCTTGATGGTAGAGAGCTTCTTCTCGTAGAAGAGGATGTAAGGCTTCTCCATACGGCACTCCATCTTCTCAGGATCAGTGACGAAGTAAGGAGAGATATAGCCGTTGTCAAACTGCATACCCTCGACAATGTCTACCGTCGTATCGATGCCCTTGGCCTCCTCGACGGTGATGACACCCTCCTTCTTGACCTTCTCCATAGCCTGAGCGATCAGCTGGCCGATCTCCTCATCGCCATTAGCCGAGATGGTAGCCACATGAGCGATCTGCTCTAGGTCATCACCCACCTCCTTAGCTTGCTTGCGGATACTCTCGACGACAGCCTTGACAGCCTTGTCGATACCACGCTTTACCTCCATAGGATTAGCGCCAGAGGTAATGTTCTTCAGACCCACGTTGATGATGCTCTGAGCTAGTACCGTAGCGGTCGTCGTGCCGTCACCAGCATCCTCATTGGTCTTGGAAGCCACCTCACGTACGAGCTGGGCACCCATATTCTCAAACTCGTTCTCCAGCTCGATCTCCTTAGCGACCGTCACACCATCCTTGGTAATGTGCGGAGCGCCATAGCTACGAGAGAGGATCACGTTGCGACCCTTCGGGCCAAGTGTCACCTTTACAGCGTCTGATAGCTGATCTACGCCACGCTTGAGGAGGTCACGAGCCTCTATGTCAAACTTAATTTCCTTTGCCATAATTGTATCTGTCTATTTACTTGATTCTTGATTAGGATAAGACTGAGTGGACTAGAGCGTAGCGAGTACGTCGCTCTGCTTCATGATCATGAGCTTCTCGCCCTCGATCTCTATCTCCGTGCCAGCATACTTGCCGTATAGCACCTTGTCCCCCACCTTGAGGACCATCTCCTCATCTTTCGTACCCTTGCCCACAGCGAGTACCTCGCCCTTGAGGGGCTTCTCCTTTGCTGAGTCTGGAATGATGATACCACCTTGTGTCTTCTCCTCTGCAGTAGCGGGCTTGATCAGCACGCGATCTGCCAATGGTTTGATTGTCATAGTTTATCTTGGTTATATATTAATGTCTCACTTACCGTGCCCCACCATGCGGGAGGCACGCATTAAGACAGAAGCAAATAACGTGCCAAAAAGAACGAAGGCGCCTCTTGACAAAAGCATCGTGACAGAATAGCACACCACACATCTCCAGCAATCACTTCGACAGATCCGACAGTTCCGACCACTCTGACAGCTCCGATCATTCCGATACCTCTGATTACTCCGATGGTTCAGATAGCTCCTCCTCTCTAAATTCTAACTTCTAATCTCTAAAGCCCCCGATCTCCACGTGGATATTTTCAAATCCCCACGTGGGAATAAAACATCCCCCACGGAGGGCCGAAATAAAACTTCGGAAGAATGAGATGAAACTTCCGAGGAATGAAATGAAACTTCCGAAGAAATGATTCGTAACTCAGTGGCAAATGAAAAACAGCCACGTAGGAAATCGACATTTCCCACGTGGCTGTCCTAATAGAGCCGCATTTTATGATTTAGATTGTTCGAGTAGCTTCCTTCAGCATAGCATCAATTATACTTTTGTCAGACAGAGTCCATCGTCACAAATCCAACAAAAATGAGATCTAGTAAATAGCATGATCACTATTTGGCAGAAGGCCATTCTTCCAAAAGCAGGGGGGGGGAGACTATCTTAACTTCTACTACACAAATAGGCTATTTTCTTTTCAAGCTCCCGCATCTTTTTTTCGAAGGCTATTTTCTCAGCCTCTTCTCTTGCATCTTTATCCTTGATACTTTGGATAATCTGAGTAACTTCTTGAGGAGTAAAAAGGACGTCACTAGCAGAGTCCAATGCCTTATCCATTTTCTTTTTGGCTAGCTCCCTCCTTCTAGCAAAATCAATCTTATTGCCTATTCCAGCCTGTGAGAAGTGAAACTCTTTGTTTTCTAAAATCAAGTCGTAGAGCTGCAGTGATTGATGATACAGCTTTAACTTTTCAAGGTTTTTTGCCAGCCGATCTTCGGCATACCCTGTATTGTGACCATATAAAATAGCCTGCTTGGCATGGTAAGTAGACTTATCAAAGTAGTCTGGGGATAAAGCTCTACCTTTGAAGTAAGCATCCATCAGATTGATGTGAATCATACAGTCCTCTGGATCTTTCTCCAGAAGCTTCAATCCTGAGTCAATCGCTTCTTGGTATTTCTTTTCAAATATCAAATTACCAGGACTGCAAGAAACTGAAGCCTCAGACTTAGCTACAACTATTCGTTCCTCCATTTTTCTCTAAACTAGCAACATCTCTAAGACTTTCTTGCCTCTGTGCCAAAGCAGCTCACTTAACCAATCCGTCTTTAACCTCAACATAGACAGAGGAAATTGGATTTATAAATAAGTTCTAGTAAAGGCAGTGAAGTCAGACTTTTGATGTTCCTTTAATTGCCGGCCTAAGTGAGTGTAAACAAAGAAGTGAAAGCTACACTCAGCACAAACTTTGGAGGACTACTCCAAAGTCCAGTGCCGACAAGTTGTAGACGAATACTATTTCGCTACTTATTTCTATGTGGCTAGAAGTCAAAGCCTATAACAATATTGATCTTTTCAGCGAATGCCTTTTGCAACTTCGTACTTGACTCTCCCGAAGTTAAGTTGAAGTAGTCATAAGAGTATTGTTGACCATTATAGCCAGCCATTATGAATATCTTTTGATTACCTCCAATTTTGAAGTCACATCCAAATACAGGCTGGACAAAAAGTCCTCCTGCCATATTCTTGGCGTTCTTCAAGCCAAACGTATAGCCCAGATCCACAGCTAGAAATGGAGACACGCTTGATTTAGTAAAGTTGAACTTTGCTCTACCAAACAGTTTGATCAAATTACGAATATCGTAGCTATACTCATGCTCTGAAGGGTAAAGAGGACCTTTATACCAATAGGATTCGTATAAAAGGCCATTCAAATACTCATACCCAACACCTCCACCTAATGCGAAGTGTTCCCCAAAGCGATAGCTATGTACTGTAGCTATTCCAAAGGAGTATTTTTGCAGTTTGTCTAGTCCGAAGGCCCCGTTAACTTCGACTCCTTTCTCATAGTGCTTTGTCTGCGCAGTAGCACTTACTGAACAGAGTGCTAAAAGCAAACTTGTAAATACAAGAAGTATTCTCTTCATAGTTTTATATTGTTGGTTTGTATGGCAAAGGTACATAAATGAAACGACATAAACACGTTTTCAAAATCTCCTTACAGTTAACGAGTAACAGCTGTACGGACGCACGATCGGTGCGTCCGTTGTGTCAAAGGGTACAATGTCAATACTTTGACATCAATACTCGTCTCGCTTTGCTACAACGGACGCGCCGATCGTGCGTCCCTACGCGGGCTACTCGTGAGATTTGCGAGGTTTAGGGAGCTTCAGAGAGACACTAGGTACATTAGAGAGAAGCCTTTGCTGTTGGCGTTCGTACCTTTGCACTCTCTATTATAACCGACAACGAAATAGGAAGAGGTGTCTGAAGTGCTAGATGCCGGGCCAGAGGGAGAGGTCGTCCGTGGGATGCGTGGCCTCGACACGGGTCTCGATATTGTCGGGGAGGTTGTGGAAGAAGTCTAGGCCAGTGCGCTTCTCCAGTTGGTCGATAGAGATAGCGACCGTGCGCGGACGATCGACCTGAGCTGGACGGGTGTGCTCCACCCAGAAGGCGATCGCCTGATAGTGGTCGCCCCGCTGCGCTAGGATAGCCATCCAGTAGTAACGTGGCACGGTGATACCGCCCACGGTGACACCGAGTGTCTCGCCCTCTCGGAGGGTACCCCCCTTGACCACATAAAGCTTGTCACGCAGACGACCATTGCGCGCCCACTCCTGCACCAGTTGCTCGAGTTGTAGCCACACACCCGTATTGAGATTGTGTCGCTGCGGACTCATATTGGTATAGTAAAAGGTCTGCTGATTGGCCTCCTCGGAGTAAAGGCGGTCGGCCGATGCGACGATATGTCCGCGGTCATACCCTCTGAAAGCGCTCTGCGTGACCTCGTACTGGCTAGGCACAAAGGGATCCCAACTCCAAGCGTTACTGCGCCCGGTGTGTCGCTGACAGGTGTAGTCATCGGCACTATAACAGACCCAGATAGGATGGTGATAAACGACGTCATACTCGACAGAGAAGTTGACACGCTGTCCCTGCTCTACTCGATGGGTGATATAGTAAGCGGAGCTACGCCCCGAGAGCTTAGGAGCCTCTAGGAGAGAGACGTCGCCCAGGATCGTCTCACTGCCATACTCGCCACCGCCACCCGTATGCCCAGCTGCTTGCTGCTGGGTGATGGCGTAAGTGACGCTTTTGCCATTGGCTGAGAGTGTCAGCTGCGCTTTGCGCTCTCCGCCCTCGTTGGCAGAGATCGATACGATCACCTCCTGCTTGCCCGCATGGCCCTCGCTCGGGGATACGGTGAGCCAGGCATCGGGCGACGCGGTGAGCGTCCAGCTAGTCGGAGCCTCGACTGTCACGAAGAAGTCTAACGGCTCGGGGTTAACGACCCGCGCGGAGGCGCCTGTACGGTCATAGAGGGCTAGCTCTGTGGGTAGCTCGGGCTGTGACGTGCCTTGCGGCTTAC
>CABQOJ010000034.1 GCA_902465775.1 uncultured Porphyromonas sp.
CACAGCCGATAGCATCTCAGCTGTCATCTTGCGCGCTACGACGGTGATGATGTAGCGGTTTTTGCCTTGGGCATTGACCCACTCCCCATATTCGGTTGTAGAGATAGGAGTAAAGCGTATCTGTACATCAAGTTCGTACCCCTTGAAGAGTAGATCCTTCAGTACGGAGCCTGAGTCATTCTCGTTCATCTGGAAGAGGATGCCCAGGTTGAGGTGACTATGTATGTCGGACTGGCCGATGTCTAGAATGTATGCGCCATGCTCTGCGAGGATGCCCATGAGCGAAGCGGTCACACCAGGGCGATCGTAGCCCTGTATGGTCGCTAGCATTAGTTTGCCCTGAGCATTTAGTAATGGTGTGTTCATCTGATTAGGTTAAGATAAGTCGTTAGCATAATGGTTTTAGCTCTCCAAAGGTAGTGAAAAATCCAAACTCATGTTGCTTTTCGATGTTGCAGAGCAGGGGCTAGTAGAGTGAGACCTCACTTTTTACTATCTTTGTGGCATATTTATGAGGAATCGGCACAGGAAGCTCTATAAGCTTATGTGCTACTAATACAGAAACAAACTAAAGGGCTGAGTAAGCAGCAGACAATAGTAATAAATAGTAACAGCAATGGTTCGAGTTAGATTTGCGCCTAGTCCCACGGGTCCCCTACACATCGGAGGCGTGCGGACAGCACTCTTTAATTATCTCTTCGCACGTCATCATGGTGGCACGATGGTGCTACGTATAGAGGATACGGATAGCAAGCGCTTTGTGCCTGGAGCTGAAGATTACATCATCGAGGCTCTACAGTGGCTAGGGATAGAGATCGACGAGGGGATCGGCAGTGCCAATCAGCCTTACGGACCCTATCGTCAGAGTGAGAGACGGGACATCTATCGGGAGTATGTGCAGCAGCTTATAGAGCGTGGCGCAGCGTACTATGCTTTTGATACCGTGGAGGAGCTAGAGCAGGCGCGACAGGAGATGCCTAACTTTAGCTATGACGCCTCTACTCGCTCTAAGATGCGCAATAGCCTCTCGCTACCTAGCGAGGAGGTGACTCGTCTGATAGAGTCTGGCGAGGAGTATGTGGTGCGCTTTAAGGTAGACCCCGACCGCGAGGTTGAGGTCGATGACTTGATCCGTGGCAAGGTGGTCATCAGCTCTACACAGCTAGACGACAAGGTCCTCTACAAGAGTGCAGACGACCTGCCTACCTACCATCTAGCCAATATCGTCGATGACCACTTGATGCAGATCACGCATGTGATCCGTGGTGAGGAGTGGCTTCCTAGTGCGCCGCTGCATGTTTTGCTTTATGAGGCTTTTGGCTGGCAAGACTCGATGCCTCAGTTTGCACACCTGTCGCTCCTCCTGAAGCCTCAGGGTAGTGGTAAGCTGAGTAAGCGCGATGGGGATAAGCTGGGCTTCCCAGTCTTCCCGCTAGAGTGGCGCAGTCCAGAGGATGGCTCTATATCGATGGGCTACCGAGAGCAGGGTTACCTGCCAGAGGCTGTGAACAACTTCTTAGCACTACTAGGGTGGAACCCCGGTACCGATCAAGAGCTTTTTGCAGATCCGCATGAGCCTATCTCGTCTGAGTTGATCTCCGCCTTCTCACTAGATCGTTGTAGCAAGAGCGGTGCACGCTTTGACTTTGAAAAGGCCAAGTGGTTCAACCACCAGTACATACAGATCGTCCCCGTAGAGCGTCTCATAGCTTATATACGCCCAGCTCTCAGCGAGCGTGGCTTGAATCCTTCGGATGAGTTGCTCGGAGATGTACTCCTGACGGTGCGAGATAAGGCGCAACTGCTACCTGACTTACTCCCCGAGGTGCTTTACTTCTTCGTAGCTCCCACAGAGTATGACGCTAAGGGACTCAAGAAGCACTGGAAGGCGGAGACACCTGGCTACTTACAGCAGATGATCACCCTCCTGGAGGAACTCCCGAGTGAGGCGTCACTAGACACGATCGAGCAGGCTCTCTACGACAAGATCAATGGTGATGAGCTACCTATGGGTAAGGTGATGAACGGCATACGTATGGCACTGGTGGGAGCACCACGTGGCGCACGTATTCATGAGATCATATACCTGCTGGGCATCCCCGAGAGCGTACGACGTATGCAGCATGCTATAGAGGAGATCAAGCTATAGCTACATGGATCGAAGTAATCAATGAACTAAACTTTAGATATAACGACTGAATCATGAGTTTGCGTATCAACAAACTTCTGAGCGATGCTGGTATCGGATCGCGCCGTGAAGTGGAGAAGTACATCGTCGCTGGGCGTGTCACGCTCAATGGCGAGCGAGCTGAGCTAACGGATTTCGTGGTAGAGGATGATATCGTGACGCTAGATGGCGAGGAGCTCCCTGTCAACGACATCTTGCGTGAGGCGCTCTCGATGAAGCACTACCTAGAGGCTCAGCAGGAAGAGCGAGAGACCAGAGATGCTGCTCGAGAATACGCTCCACGAGGTGGCGGACGCTCCAATCGTCCTGCCAAGTCTGGCCCCAAGAGAATGAGGTCAGACCGATATGGTGATGAGCCTAGAGAGTCTAAGGGACATCCCAAAGGAACCAAAGGCAATAAACCTTACAAAGCCAAAGGCGGTGATGCCCATGGTCGTCGACGTGACAACCGAGGCAAAGACTTTAACAATGACGATAGGTGGTGAGTCTATCACCTATCATGTCGCTGGATATGAATAGATCAAAAGGAACGAAAGGATGCAGATAACATTGGTCAGACATACCGCAGTATCACCTGAGTGGCAGGTCATCTGCTATGGTAATACAGATGTACCGCTGGCAGACACATTTGCCGAGGAGGCGCCTCGTGTGGCTGCCCAGATTGATCTGTCTCTCTATGACCGCATCCTCTCTAGTCCATTGTCTCGTGCGCTCAAGCTGGCGCAGCACTGCGTACCACAAGGTACTAAGATAGAGATAGACGATCGTCTGAAGGAGATGAACTTTGGCGACTGGGAGGGGAAGCATTGGGACAGCATCCTAGAGGAAGAGCAGGAGGTAGCAGCCTTCTTCGAGTACTTTATCGAGCAGCCAGCTCCTCGTGGCGAGTCACTACGAGACTTGTCACAGCGTGTTGCTGAGCTACTGGATGAGCTCTACACATCAGGTGCTCAGCGTGTGCTCCTCTTCTCCCATGGCGGTGTCATCAACGCTGTGAGAGCTATGGCGGGGCGCATCACGCTACAAGAAGCTTTTGCTCAGATCCTACCTTATGGCAGCGTGACGACGATCGATCTAGATGAACTCATACATATAGATCAAATCAAGATCTGATAAAGTGTCTTACTTGCGTACGATAAGAAAGTAACTAACGTGGGAAAGCGAACTATTTGGACTATAATCATCTTGCTCGTGGCTATTGCGACTGCATCTATCTTGATGCAGTTGAGAAACTTTAGCTATGTCACGGAGCTATACAATGACTACTTTGAGACTTTGGCTCAGAGAGCATTGGATGAGGTCTCTCGTTCACTAGAGCGAGACGAGGTAGATCGTCAGCTGCGCTCGGTACTGACACAAAACGACCTACAGCGGTTTGGCTTGCAAGACTCTCTCCAGTCTGATCAGGAGGTGGGCGGAATACTATCGGCTAGCTACATGTCTGACGGCAGTGAAGTGTGGAATGGCTACGGCAATGCTAAGCGTGCGACCTGTCCTCCATGGGCACAGGCTCGCATGAATAGGCAGGGCACAGAGCATGCTAACGTATTGCAGGGTAAGCTGCTCAATACTTACTTCTACCACCGCAGCCTGCTCGATGAGGCGGTACTACGCACCATCCTCAAGCGTAATGATCAGCCTCTCAGAAAGAGGATCAATGTGGACTTCTTGCGAAGCGCCCTGGTGCGTGAGCTGGAGCTCGTAGGCATCACGGAGAAGTTTGAGTTTACCATCCGTGATCGTAAGGGGCAGTCAGTCTACACGACCCTCCCGGAGGGTTACGACCCTTCACAACAGGCTCCTCTCGTGTTGCGGAGAGATATTTTCGTCCAGTCAAACTCTTATATAGATGAGCCAGACGATTCTGATCTGCCCTATATTGAGCTGATCTTTACGGAGCATAGCCACCACATGGGCAATCTAATCTACACGATCCCCCCGATTGCTACGCTGGTGGTGATCGTGATACTCAGTGTGCTGGCCATTTTGATCCTTGTACGGCAGCAGCACTACCTGCGTGAGCGTGAGGACTTTGTGAGTAATATGACTCATGAGCTTAAGACGCCCGTTAGCTCCATACGTCTAGCCTGTGAGATGCTCGAAGACCCCTCTGTAGAGGAGTCGGAGGAGCGACGCAAGCGCATCACCCAGACCATGCTTAAGGAGGTAGATCGCCTCACGCTGCTCGTAGATCAGGTCTTACAGTCCTCAACGATGCAGCGTGGTGTGCTCAAGGTCTACCCCGTAGAGCTAGATGCTCACGAGGAGATTAGAGACCTAAGCAGTGCTTATGTTATGAAGATTACCGAGGCTCAAGGAGAGCTGGTGCTAGCTCTAGAGGCTGAGCACCATGAGGTCTTTTGTGATAAGATAGCCTTTCAGAACATTATATCCAATATAATAGACAACAGTCTGAAGTATTGCAAGGAGGGTGTACCGCCCATCATTACGCTCACCACGCGAAACGATGATACCCACCTTATCATAGATATACAGGATAATGGTATCGGTATCTCTCGTCAGGATAGGGGGCATATCTTCGATCAGTTCTATCGCGTCCATACTGGTGACCGCCATGACGTCAAGGGCTTTGGTCTTGGCCTGGCCTATGTACAGCGGGCTATCCAAGGCATGGGAGGCGATGTCAAGGTCTTCAGTAAGCTCGGGGAGGGTACTAAGATGTCACTCCGCATCCCGTTTCTAGCAAAGAGTGAAGCTAAAGCACATGACAAGAGAAAGTAAACGATTCTTATTCAAGAACATCTAACTAATAACAAACTAGACAATTCACAATAAATCAAATATAGCTATGAACAAGAAAGAAATTAAAGTATTCCTCTGTGAAGACGATGAGAGCTTAGGCTTGATGCTTCAAGAGTACCTTATAGCAAAGGACTATGAGGTAGACCTCTTTACAGATGGCGAAATGGGGCTAGAGGCCTTTGGTAAGGATGAGTATGCACTCTGCCTTATCGATGTCATGATGCCTAAGATGGATGGATTTGAGCTGGCTAAGCAAATACGTCTTGCCAAGCCCAATATCCCCATTATATTTGTCACTGCAAAGGATCAAAAGAAAGATGTGCTACGTGGCTTTAAGCTCGGTGCTGATGACTACATCACGAAGCCCTTTAGCATGCAAGAGCTCGAGGCGCGTATCTCAGCAATCATGCGACGCATCATCGGTGAGGAGCATGATGAGCAGCAGTTCTATCAGCTAGGCAAGCTGCTCTACGACACGAAGAAGCAGACCCTGACGACTGAAGATGGTAAGGTACTCACCCTAACCACAAAGGAAAACGACCTGCTGACGCTCTTCTGCGTATATGCCAACGAGACCCTCGAGAGAGACTATGCACTGAAGACTATCTGGGCTGACGCTAACTACTTCAATGCACGCAGCATGGATGTCTATGTGACCAAGCTCCGTAAGATCCTCCAGGCTGATCCCTCGCTAGAGATCAAGAATGTACACGGCAAGGGTTATCGTCTCGTCACTCCGATGAAAGAGATACCACAAGATCAGATCAAAAAGATCTAGTCTACCGCTTAAGGTAGCGTAAAAACACACCACCTGCCAGTGGCGACGAGGGTCCTAGTGCCTTCGTCGCCACTTGCTGTTTGTGGGTATACTGAGCCTGATACAAGATTATTGCTGTCCGATAAAGGTCTGAAAGGACATACCGAAGAGACTTTTATCAGACAGCAATAATTTTCTTTAGCTTCATCTTACACGACCGTATGTATGATGTACAGTGGTACGGCAGTGGGGGATAAGCTAACTCTTTACTCTAAGTACATCTCCTCGAAGTCATACCCCTTTGGGGCTCGTCCTAGTTTAAAAAGATCATATTGAAGCTGGTAGGGAAGGCTCCCGCGTATAAACTTCTTATTGAACAAGCATTGTGTATCAATACTGCTATGCAATATGACTCCTCCTTTGAGGTGTAACTCTATACTCTCCCCATCAAGCAGATGCCAAAAACACTCAACATCTTTATCAAGCGATCTGTCAAAGTAATCTACACTATCAGAGTAGAGGATGAAGCTTTCAGCTGGTATCGATCTATACTTTTTGGCATGATAGGGCTTAATCATATATGCCTGTATCGAGTTACCCTGATGGAACCAGAGCAAGTTGTAATCATAAAATGCTACCGAATAGACATAGATTGAGTCGTTACTCAAAAGTAGCTCATCGACCAGTCTATTAGTCCTCTTTTGTAAACACAATTGAGGGCTGCAACTAAGACACAATAAAGCCATCAATAAGACGACCACCATCCTTATATAACTACTTCTCATTTCGCGCATCCAGTTTGGAGCATAACCAAAACTTATTCCTTTCTTTATTAATAGTGATGTTTGAATTTGACCAAAACAGAAAAGACAAAACAAACAGTAAGATAGCCACATATAATCCCCTTTCAATACCCGAATTACGACAAAACACTCTGTCAAGCAACTCGTCATAATAGAAGGTGGTAGTATTATATCCAATTTGCAATCTTTCTCCGTTGGTTATATTAGTAGTATATTTCCGATTTCGATAAATAACCTCGACTATAGGATGTTGCCTTGAGCTATGTCTCATATCGATATTAACTATATTACAAGCTATATTGTATTGAGTAGTAGAGATGTTTCTCTCTCTTATATAAAGCAGAAACATATACGCCACAAAGAGGCCTAAGCCAATATTTATTAGACAAACAACGCTTCTTCTTTTCATTATAGGTTGTTGTTTTGGGTTGCTCTTTGAGTCTTACTATCGGCTGTTTTTGAAATGGTCTATCTGGAGGCATAGGTACTACCATTCAGGACGGTAGATATGCCCTTTACTGGAAATGTCACCTTGCTGACAACAGGAAGTCCATTGCTCACGGCATCATAGCTGTAGAGATTGTCCATGATACCACAATGCCTCAGAACGTTAGAATGTGTGATTGAGTTCATAGTGCTTTCCTACTTATTTCGCCCATCCAGTTCGGAGCATTTTTTGTTATTTACCACAGCAAACAACCAAACACATGAACATAGAAAGGATAAAGTACCAAACGACATATCTTACTGTCACATCGTGTTGTTCAAATACTTTATCGCATTCTTTGTCGTAAAACAGTCTTATATTTTGGGGTGTGAAAGATTTACATTGACTCGTAGTAACTCCCACATAATATTGCTTTGCATTGAATTCTATCAGAAGGTTTGAGCCACCCCGATAACCACCACTACAATTAATTTCCAGTACTGAGAAATTAGTTATCTCCTTCTCGCGATTTACAATAGCCTTTCTATGATTATATGAGAACCAAGCATATAGAAAGATGGCTAATAAGCCAATATTTATTAGACAAACAACGCTTCTTCTTTTCATTATTGATTGTTGTTTTGGGTTGCTCTTTGAGTCTTACTATCGGCTGTTTTTGAAATGGTCTATCTGGAGGCATAGGTACTACCATTCAGGACGGTAGATATGCCCTTTACTGGAAATGTCACCTTGCTGACAACAGGAAGTCCATTGCTCACGGCATCATAGTCTCCCTTTATGTGATACATTTTCCACGTAGGAAAGAAATGAAACTTCGGGAAAAATGATTCGCGCCTACGAGGAGAAAAACATCCACGTGGAGATGCGATTTCTCCACGTGGATATCTAGTGTGTGTATGGGCTACTTAGTTTGCTCTTTGAGCCAGTTTCTTCTGATGCCGCTTGCCTACAGCCAGCACCGTGATGTAGCCCACGATGCCTGAGGTAAGGCTACCTGCTAGGATACCCAGCTTGGCCTCGCTGAGCCAGTCGAGGTGCAGATGTACATCGTATGATAGACTGGCGATAAACATAGAGACCGTAAAGCCGATACCACCCAAGATAGATACCGCAAAGAGCATGGCCGGGTAGACCCCATCGCTCCACTGATGTCGCGTCAGCAGTATATAGACATAGGTAAAGAGGAAGATGCCGACAGGCTTACCGATGAATAGTCCTAGCATGACTGCAAAGGGGAGCGTCGAGATATCGCCCATACTAAAGGTCGAGAAGTCGATGCCTGCATTGACAAACGCAAAGACAGGTAGGATCAAGTAGTTGACCCAACCTGTGAGCGCATGCTCCAGACGCTGTACCGGAGGAATTGCAGCTGAGGCTGCTTGGCGCAAACTATTGATCATCGCAATGTCAGATCCATCTAGGTGGGTCGTCTGTCCCTTCTTAGCGCTCTCTTCTGTAGGGAGCATCTTAGAGATAGCACCCGCGAGGCTACCCAGTTGGTGACGAGATACAGAAGTGGTCATAGGCATCGCTAGAGCCACCATGACACCTGCGATGGTGGTGTGGATGCCGCTCTGTAGGAAGAAGAACCACACGACAAAGAGTCCGATCATGTAGAGCCCAATGTTACGTATCCCTGCGCGCCCTAAGAGAGCCAAGACAACAACGACCGCCAGCCCGAGTCCGAGCATCAGCAGGTTGATACCAGAGGAGTAAAAGAGCGCTATCACGATGATACCGCCTATATCGTCAGCCACTGCTAGCGTAGTCATAAAGACACGTAGTGAGACAGGGACATGATCCTTCAGAACCATCAGCACCGCCAGGACAAAGGCTATATCTGTAGCCATCGGGATAGCTGCGCCTCGGCTTGCGTCACCCGCAGGAGCGATCAGCCAGAAGAGGAGGATAGGCATGATCATACCGCCTATAGCTCCTACCACAGGCATCATCGCCTTCTTGACTGAGGAGAGCTCACCCACGAGAAGTTGCTGCTTGATGTCTAGTCCGACAACAAAGAAAAAGAAGACCATCAAGACATCATTGGCAAAAACCAAGAAGCTCATTGGCTCTCCATGATACTGAAATATGTCTAGCCCTAGTATGTTGAGGTTGATCGGCATAGCAAGCAAGCTATGGTATAGATCTCTGAGAGGACTATTAGCTACAATGAGTGCTACGATGGTCGCAAGAAAGAGTACGACGGTGGAATCTACCTTACGGATTGTAAACCTCTGAATAGGTCTAAGGATGCGATTGGTTGAAGACATGAGGTACTATACGATTAGATATTAACGTGATCTCAAGGTGGGGACTGTATGTATATCAGTGACATACAGAGCCTAAGAGAGTCTTTTTTTAAGTAGAGATAGAGAGCTATGGTAGGGCTAGCAAGAGGGTGTGCTGAAGTAGCTTCTCAGGTAGTCCCGCTCTCGGGGCAAAGGTAGCAAAATATGTGGAGACCATTGCACGGACACGTGACAAATCCAGGCTGACACATGATATATATATGATGCATTCATTTACTCCTCGCTTGTCGCCAATGAGTAGCTCCCGAAAGATCGATTATGATGCGTCAGCACGGGCTGAGCAAATTCGACGCCAGGTCGTTACAATAATTTAGGGCAGACTACATATCGATACAGAGCTGTGTCGGTGAAAACTGATTTCCACGTGGATATTTCGAAATCTCCACGTGGAGAATAAAAAATTCTTCGGAGGAATGAAATGAAACTTCGGAAGAATCAAATGAAACTTCGGAGGAATCAAAACGCCCCCACGTGGAAAATAAAAAAGGATCATCCGAGATTTTGTGTGATGACCTGATCGTGGAGAGCAAAAAGTCTTAGT
>CABQOJ010000035.1 GCA_902465775.1 uncultured Porphyromonas sp.
CGTGGTGTCAAGGCTCAGGCAGGCGTCGACGAGGGCGACATCTCTAAGCGTCTGATGGACTTCGGCTATCACGCTCCGACGGTCTCTTTCCCCGTTCACGGTACGCTCATGATCGAGCCGACCGAGAGCGAGAGCAAGGCTGAGCTTGATCGCTTTGTCGATGTGATGAATCAGATCTACCAAGAGGCTCAGGATATCGCCTCGGGTATGGCTGACGCTGAGGACAATGTGATCAAAAACGCTCCTCACCCCCAGTACGAGGTCTGTGCCGACGAGTGGCATCACGCTTACACTCGTCAGCAAGCCGCCTTCGCACTACCCTATCTACAGGACAATAAGTTTTGGGTCAATGTCTCTCGCATAGACAATGGCTTTGGCGACCGCAACCTGATCCCAGCTTTCTGTGCTTGCACTCCTGATATCATTGATCAACTAACTAAATAAACAAGATTATGGCAAGCTTCAAGCAAGAATTCAAAGAGTTTGTCCTTCGGGGCAACGTCATGGACATGGCTGTCGGTATCATCATCGGAGGAGCCTTTGGCAAGATCGTCTCCTCTCTCGTTGATGACATCCTAATGCCTGTCATCGGGCTCTTTACGGGAGGTGTCAACTTCTCCGAGCTAGCCTATGAGATCAAGCCCGCTGAGTTCAATGAGGTCGGCGAGGAGATCGTCTCTGCGACTACGCTCAACTACGGTCTCTTCATACAGAACGTCGTCGACTTCCTTATCATCGCGCTCGTCATCTTCATCATGATCCGTGCGATCAACAAACTGAGGAGAAAGCATGAGGAGCCCGCAGCACCAGCTCCCGAGCCCTCTGACGAGGTCAAGCTACTGACGGAGATCCGCAATCTGCTCGACAAGAAGCAGTAGGTCGACCGACCTCTAGTCTACATAACTAAAGCACCGCTCTCGTGGGTCACTCCTACGAGGGCGGTGCTTTTTTGTCTCTTGTCACTTCAGTGGGACCTCCACGTGGGGATTTTCGACTTCTCATGTGGAGACGCATAGAGAAGATCTCAAGTTCCGAAAAAGAGCCGAGGCATTCTCGGTAAAGGGTCAGGGAGCAGGCTGGACTTCTGCACTCTTCTCACAGCTCCTACCGATGATTAATGAGTGAATCAGGCTAAAATACCTATTAGTGGTTATTTTATAGGGAATGAAGCCGACGTACCTTTGCAGAGGTTTTTAGTACTTCCCCTATGAGTAGGTCTATCCGTAGAGTTTTTCTATCCTACATACTCTTTTCGTTGCTCTCCTGGAGTCTATATGGTCAGGGTGCTCGTCACGCCCTCACGGGTGTGGTGTGCGATGCGACCTCCGGCGAGCCGATAGCCTACGCTCTGGTGGCGCTATCCGGCCAGGGGCACAAGGATTTAGTAACCTATGCGGACGATGACGGGCGGTTTGCCTTTCAGTCAGTACCTGCGGGTCTCTATCGCCTTCAGGTACGCTATGCGGGACTGCGTAAGGAGATGAAAGTTACGTTACAGCGAGACTTGCACATGCGCATCCCCTTTGTGATGGGTCGTATGCTAGGGGAGGTCGTGGTGACGGCTCAGGAAGGGCGCCACCTGACCAGCTCTTCGACTATTGGGCGGGCAGCCATCGATCACCTACAGCCTAGTAGCTTCTCCGACCTGACGGCACTACTGCCTGGTGGCAAGAGTAGCATACCTAATATGAGTGAGGTCAACAATCTCTTGCTCCGTGAGACGGGAACTATCAATGTGCAGGGCAATAAGACGAACAACCAAGACTACGCTATCAGTTCGCTGGGTACCCTCTTTATGGTCGACGGTGCTCCGCTCAATACAGATGCAGACATGCAGTACACCGCTTCCTCCTCGGGCTCACTCCTCGGTGCTGGCAAGGTCAATGTGAATCGAGGTGTGGATATGCGTACGCTACAGACGGACAATATAGAGCGGGTTGAGTTCATCCGTGGTATCCCCTCCGTCGAGTATGGCAATATAACCTCTGGCGTAGTACTGGTGCATCGTAAGCGACAAGCTTCGCCCGTACAGAGTCGCTTTAAGGTCGATGGCTACAGTAAGTTGGTCTCTGTGGAGAAAGGCTTTGCCCTCACACCCTCCCAGCATCATATCCTCAACGGAGATGTAAGCTATCTAGATGCCAAGCCTGACCCGCGCGTCCCCTTTGAGACTTACAGGCGACTGACTGGTTCGCTACGCTACCACGGCACGAGTAGTGATCAGGCGCATAGATGGGAGGTGAGCGGAGACTATACGGGTAGCTTTGACAAGAACAAGATCGACCCCGATCTCTCCTATGGACGGACTGACGAGTACCTCTCAGACTACAATCGCATAGCTCTCACCTCACGATATAGCTATACCCCGACAGAGCGTACGGGAGGCTTGAAACGAGTGGAGCTGACCCTCTCAGCGGCTCAGCAGTTTGACTACCTACACCAACGCCGACTGGTGGCTCCAGACCGTATGACGATAACTCCTACCGGTGTCGAGGCGGGAGAGCATCCAGCTACATTGATCGGACGAGAGTACGTGGCGGACTAGGTGAGTGATGGCAAGCCACTGACGCTTTTTGCCAAGGGGCAGACCCTATATAATATAGAGTGGGGAAAAGCTTCGCATAGGCTGAAGGGGGGCTTTAACTATGACCTATCCAAAAACTTCGGTCGCGGGCAGGTCTACGATCTCTCTTATCCACTCTTTCCCAAAGCATGGGACACTCGTCCACGTCCTTACTACCAGATTCCAGCTCTGCAACAGCTAGCACTATATGCGGAGGACCTATACACGCAACCTCTCGGAGCGCATACGCTCCAGCTAGAGGCGGGCGTGCGTCTCTCTATGCTCCTAGGCCTCGCTCCGCAGTACACGCTGAGCTATAAGCCCTACCTGGATCCACGCGTCAACCTGCGCTGGAGCTTGCCCGCCTGGGAGCTCTGGTCACGAGACCTCAAGCTATCGCTTGATGCGGGCTGGGGGTTGACGACGCGTATGCCTACGCTCAACTATCTCTACCCTGACCCACGCTACGTAGACATAACTCAGCTGGCTTACTACGACATCAACGCTCCCTATGAGCGTAGCCTATACTACGTCCGCACTTACATAGAGGACGCGACAAACTACAAGCTACGCGCCACGCGCAACCAGAAGCTGGATCTACGTTTCTCTGCCGAGTGGGGACGCAACAGGATCTCTGTGAGCTACTTCAATGAGCTGATGACTACGGGCTTTAGATACCGCTCCACGGCACAGGTCTACAGCTACAATAAGTATGACGCCTCGGCGATCGACTATACCCAGCTGACGGGACAACCCGACATCTCTACCATCCCATACTCTCCAGCAGCTCGTATCGAGTCAACAAGTCGCCCAGAGAATGGTAGCATGATCCGCAAGGAGGGCGTGGAGCTTCAACTTATGACGGAGCGTATCCCAGTGATCAACACCAGTCTGATCCTAGGGGGTGCATGGTTTCGCTCTACCTACTCGAATAGTGTACCGCTCTACTACGCAGTCTCTGGAGTCTATGGCAATGTAATCCTATCGGATCAATATTTAGGTCTCTACAACTGGCAGGATGGCTCGGAGAATCAGTCTCTCTCGACCAACCTCCTCTTTGACACACAGATCCCGCAGTGGGGACTTATCCTAACGACTGCAGTAGAGAGTACCTGGTTGGTCTCTCGTCGTCGCCTTCCCCAGGATGGTCGACCGATAGCTTACCTAGATGTACACGATGGTAAGCTACACCCCTACACGGACGAGTCGGAGCGAGATACCTATCTGCAGCATCTCTTCATACGCTACAGCGATACGCTCTTTAAGCCGAGCCGCATTCCCCTAGCTCTTGGAGTCAATCTCAAGGTATCTAAGCAGCTGGGCAAGCTCTTTACGCTATCTCTTTTTGCCAACAACGTCATAGACTACCTACCCGACTACAAGGTGGGTACTGCAACGCTCAGACGTACTGCCACACCTTACTTTGGTATGGAGCTTCGCATCAAGATCTAACCTTCGTCACACACCAACTAGCTCTCGGTATGAATCGTCTCTTTCGACTACTCCTCATCATATCTGCCGTGATAGCGGTCAGCTCATGCCGCCCTGAGCATGGCCGGGCTCCGCTACCTACGGTCTCGTGCGCCTTCACTACGCAGCTCCCCGAGGGTCTGACTGATCTCGCTGTGCTGGGCGAGGAGGTGCACTTGACGAATAAAGCAACGGGAGTCGACACCCGCTACAATTCGCTAGATAGTATCGCTGTTATCGTCGGGCTGTACGATATAGCCTATACTGTGGAGTGTACCTTCACGCTCCATGGGATACAGATGCGAGGACGGCTCGTCTCTCAGCTCGCTGATGTGAGCCTTACAGAGCAAAAGGACAATAAAGCTGTGCAGCTTCTCTTGCCTCTGAGGGTCGTGCCACAGGTAGAGGACTTTGTGATACAGGAGATCTTCTTCACAGGGACACTGACTCCCGCAGGCAAGCAGTATCATGGCGACAACTATGTCGTGCTTTACAACGGCACAGATCATGTACTATATGCCGATGGGATTGCTTTCTGTGAGAGTCGCTTTGTCTCCACAATGAAGTTTGACTACAAGCCCGACATCCGCCATGAAGCGATGGCGGTGCAGGCGGTCTATGTAGTGCCTGGCAGTGGTAAAGATGTCGCTGTACCTCCTGGCGGAAGGCTCATACTCTGTGATACAGGGATAGACCATAAGACAAACAATCCCAACTCCTTCGATCTCTCTAAGGCAAACTTTGAGTGGTATGATGTCTCTACCGTGCCTGCTCATCAAGACTTTGACAGTCCTTTGGTGCCTAACCTAGACAAGTGGTTTTGCTACACGAAGTCCTTCTTTGTTCTCCACAATAGAGGCTTCAGATCGTATGTCATAGCACGTGTGCCTATTGATAAGGAGAGCTACCTGAAGGACTATGTCTACAAGTTCACTTGGGTCTTGACACATGCTGGGGTCAGCTACGATATGTCTGGCTCTTGCTATAAGATCCCCAACGACTGGATCCTCGATGGTGTCAACTGTAGTGTCGAGGCAAACATCCAGTGGACAATACTGCCTGAGACGATAGACGCTGGCTATACAAACTGTGGCAAGGCAGATCATCAGAAGGATCGATACTTCCACTCTGTGCGTCGCAAGTTCCTCGGGTTAGATGCGCTAGGTAATCCAATCCTGCAGGATACAAACAACTCAACTGAAGACTTTAATCCGATGGTCACGCCAGCTCTCGTAGAGGAGCAGGGCTCAGCTATTGACGCCAAGGGCACACCCTGCTCGGCCAAGACCTATGATGGCATAACACCTATGGTCGCTAAGTAAACATCCCGAGGACTCTATGCTACTAACATTTAGATCTATGGTCATACACTTCAGACCTCTGACTCTAGTCTGGACACTGTTAAGTCTTCTCGTCGGCGACCTATATGGGCAGCAGGACGAGACTCTAGCTACTCCTACAGACTCGACAGATAGGCCTACTACGCTTCGCACGCTACTAGAGCAGAGATGCCCTGGTTATGACTGTTCGGTATCACCAGCGGTGTCACCACTCTACTTCTTCTCAGAGCGAGGATCTCGCACAGATCTTTCCCTGGGCGGAGCTGTGCGTCGAGATGGGGGCGAGGCTATGATCCCGCAGATGGGCAAGCAAGACATAGATGGGTCGGTGCATATCGAAAGCGCTTTGCGTCAGCGCAACAACTTCGCTTGGGGGGGCGCCTCCTACACTTATCGGGCTACGGAGGGGATACGCTTCAATGAGACGACGGACTACCAGCTTCTCGCTCCCTACGTCATGGGAGACACAGCGCATACGGCTCGTCTGCATCAAGATCTCTACATCTTTGGGGCTGGCACGGTGCATCGCCTAGGCGACTGGCTCCTCTCTTTGAAGGCAGACTATCGTGCCACCTTTGCCTATCGCACGCAAGACCCTCGTCCTCGCAATCTGGCGACACTCCTAGAGGGGCAGCTAGGTGTCGGCTATCAAGCTACTGACTATGCAGTCGCTCTAACAGGCACTATCGGTCGCTACAAGCAAAACAATCAGGTGGACTTCCAGAGTGAGCTCGGCGTCGCCAGAGAGTACCACTTCACTGGAGTGGGTGGGGACTACTATCGCTTTAGGGGTAACAACACGTCGCTTTTCTACCGAGGACTATCTTATGGTCTCTCGCTCGGCGTAACCCCGACTAGTCAAGCGCGTCAAGGCTTCTACGCTTTGGCTACCTGGCATCTATTGACGACTGACCGAATCATACGCGAGCTTAACAACCTACCCCTCTCGACGCTCTACTGTCACACGATAGATCTGCAGACGGGGTACAATGCCAGCACACCACGACTGGGACGTTGGGGCGTCGCGCTCTACACGCAGGGAGACATCCGTCGAGGTTCCGTTCACCTCTTCGGAGATCCCAAGGGAAATCTCTACCCACGCATAGCTACCGAGCACTCTTACTATGCTCGCATGATCGAGATGGGTGGACGGGGCTTCTGGCATAGTGCGCAAAGTATGCTCTCTCCCTGGACGTGGGGTGCAACCCTTTCCATAGGCTACCGACTACATGAGGAGGACTTACTCCCTAATGCTATGCGTACGCTCTACCACATGGTGGGGCAGATAGCGCCTCAGCTGGACTATGCTAGAGGACGCTACATAGCTTCACTTAGACCTACGTGCAGAGTGTGGCTCCCTGTGGGACACGGCTCTCAGCAGCTGGCTCCACAGCATCAGCCGATACCGACACATCATGAGACCTTAGAGCGAGCCTATCAGATAGCTCGCTCCACACGAATGAGCTACGGTGTGGAGATGACACACGGCTTCCAGCTCACTCATCGATACGTGCTGTGGCTCTCTCTCGATTACCTGCACACACAGACCAAGCTGTGTGGTAGCGACTACGGAGCCATACGTTGTGGTATCTCATTCTAATTGTAAAACCAAATAACCAAACAAACTAAATATCATCAGTATGCGAAAACAATTACCAGTATTACTTATGCTCGTCACGCTCTTCTGTACGGCGAGTGTGACGATAGCACAGACTCCAGACGAGGGGATCGCAAAGAACTTCCTCTGGTACCGTCTTGTCTCCAATAGCGTAGAGCGTATGCAAGTACCTCAGCAAGTGGTCGCCTCAATGGACGGCAATCTCTTTGCGAGCAATATGTTCTACAGTAAGGAGCGCACGGACTCTAGCTCAGTCTTTAACTATGATGCGCCCAACATTGCAGACAAGGCGGTCTCCTACGGTGATGATGGTGAGGCGGCCAATGGCAATACCGCTATCTCCATCTACAAGATGAATCCTGAGGGCAAGCTACTCTGGCATATCTACAACAGCCGAGGAGATGTTGCCTCCAATGTCCACTGTATCACGGCGACTCCTGACGGGGGCTTTGTGACCATCTTGATGGTTCGCGATGCTAAGTCCAAGTCAAAGACCGATGTGGACATCTTGCGCCTAGTGCAGGCTGACGGCAAGCCTTACGATATAGAGATGAAGTCCCAGTTTATCGGAGCTGGGGAAGATGCTGCAGGATCTAAGCATCGCAAGATCATGCCTATCCTTGTCAAGGTTAGTGCTACAGGACAGATTGAGTATCACAAGGCTTTTGAAGTAGATCATAAGCCAATGCCTGATGCGACGTACTATAGTTATGGTACACCTACGGGCTGCGACTTCAAGGGCACAACTATAGATCCCGAGGGCAATGTCTATGTCTGTGGTTTTGTCCGCACGGCCATAACCATCGGCGAGACGACTATCAAGGCAAAGAACAATGTCAAGTGGAATGGAGATTCACAGAAGCAGATGGGAGACTTCTTCATCCTCAAGTTTGACAACAAGGGCAATCTCGTCAAGACGCTTACCGAGCAGGGGGCTCCCATCGGACGCTCTATGCTAGGTGTCATCAAGTATCAAGATGGTAAGCTCTATGCTACGGGTCGCTTTACAGGAACTAAGGAAAAGACCCCCATCACCATCGATGGCAAGCAACTCATCCCCAGCGATAAGGAGAGCCTTGTCACCCTATGCCTAGACACAGATCTAAAGGTCTCGTGGATCTCTCAGATTGACGTCAAGGCTGTACCCGATCACGGCTGGACGAAGGTCTTTGTCGATGGTGTGGCTGTCGGCAAGGACAAGGTCTACATAGCAGGTCGCTGTGCTGGAGCTCTCGTTGATGCCGAGGGGAATGTAATCCTCGAGCAGAAGCTCAAGCAGCACAGAGGCTATGCTCTAGCGCTAGACAAAGCTACGGGCAAGCCCAATGCGAAGTGGCATACGCTCCTTCCTGAGAAGGGAATCTCTAACTGCACGGCTATCTCCACACAGGGAGATCGAGTCATCCTGCATGCTTATGCTCTAGGATTTCAAACCTACTACCGAGTACTGGACCTCAATCTCTCTGAGGGTTCTATACAAGACTATCCTACGGTAAGCAAGGCTTCTGTCACATTCGGTGGCGATATAGTCGCCAATAGCTATGTAGCTACATCACGTTGCCGCCATAGTGCTAAGCTCCTTACGACCGAGGGCTATAAGGAGATGAAATACAAGGGCTGGTTTAGCCTCTTTGTTGCTCACAAGCTCCCCTTCCCTTCAGTCTCGGCTAGCTGCAAGGCTCTCCACCTATCAGAGGGCAAGGGCACCCTACAGGTCCTAGCGTCAGACCTGACAGATCCGATCCAGGTGACATGCTCTGGCGAAGGCTTTACGGCACAGCTCAAGGAGCTACCCGCTACGGGTGGAGCTCTCGAGATTCAGTTCAAGACAGCTGTCACCAAGACGCCCGAAGAGCGTATCGGCAAGCTCACCCTCACCTCTGGCGGTGCTAGCTACGAGGTCTACCTCTACGCAATGACTGAGACAGAGCAGTACATCAAGGCATCTCAGAGCGAGATCAACTTCTCGATGATACCTGTCGGTGAGCATAAGTCTGTTGATCTGATCGTCACTCAGAAGAACCTCATGAGCGCTATCACCTGTACGATCGAGGGTGAGGGTGCTAAGTACTACTCTGTGGACAAGAGCGAGATCGCCATCTCCAATGAGCCAGCTACCCTCAAGGTAACCTACACGCCTGACAAGACCATCGCAGCTAATGCCAAGGCGACAGCTCAGCTCGTCCTAACCTCTGGCGATGTCAAGACGATTGTCACTCTATCTGGTCAGACCAATACAGCTATTGAAGAGGTTGCAGCAACCAAGCTCTCTATTGCTACCGCTGCTGGTACGCTCTACGTACATAGCGATGTGGCTCGTCCAGTAGCTATCTACACGTCAGCTGGTGAGATGGTTGCACAGCGAATACTCTCTGGAGATATGGAGATCTCACTACCTGCTGGTATCTACTTCATCCAGACGGATCGTGAGACCTATCGTGTCTACATCCCCGCTATCTAATCTGTTTCGTCCCTCTTCTCCCTATGTGGAGGAGAGGGACTATCCTCTTTTATAAGCAAATCTGTGAAGCTCGCACTTCACGCTCTATTATCTCAAAGCATAGTTTTCACACCCAAGCAGTATGAGCAATAAACTATCTCTCGTGCTCCTCGCAGCACTACTTTCCATAGCCCTCATCGGGTGCAATAAGCAAAAGCAAGATCAGACCGCAACCGCAGAGACGGAGGCTCCGACCTGTATGGATGTGGACGCCCTCCTCGCCTCTGCCGATAGTCTCGTTGGTCAGACGGTTACCGTGCAGGGCATCTGCAC
>CABQOJ010000036.1 GCA_902465775.1 uncultured Porphyromonas sp.
GGTCAGAATAGGCGCATGACCTGCCGTATCGCTATCGAGACTCTCGTAGGTGTAGAGCTCCTTGTCAGGGATATAAGTTGTCGTTGCGTTGTTGACTAGCGTAACCTTCTCGGCTTTGCTGTAGATCCAGGTCTCGCCTAGGTGATAAGAGGCGGGTGTCAAGAGCATACTTGCCTTGGGCAAGCGACTGATCGACACGCTACGGATGATCACCTGGTCGTCGGCCTTCGTCTTTTGGAGTAAGTCGAGGGTGATCTTGGCTCTCGTCTTGGTCAAGTTGATCTCTGCCTTTACGTTTTGATCCTTAAAGAGAGTAGCCGTGCCTTGACCTATCATCAGAATTGGCGTTGGCTTCGTCGCACTGCTGGGATCCTCGTCAGGGATAGCTATGCGGAGTAAGTCTTGCTTGAAGACGACCTTATTAAGGGCAATGCTCATGACTGGACTCTCGTTGGCAATGACGTAGATCTCCTTAGCTCCTTCGTGAGCCTCTACGTGAAGCCAGCCGCTGAGGTCGTCGGTTGGATTGGAAAAGCTCTTCTGCACGTCCAGTGCACCTCCAGCCTGATTGAAGACTAGGATGCGGATCGTCTGCACAGGTAGATCCTCTACGAGAAGCTCCCCACTGCGCAGGGTCATCGACGGGATAGAGAGCTGTACGGTAGCAGGCTCTAAAGTCTCTCTCAGCTCACTGCGCTGACACCCTGACAGCGCTGTCAGGAGGAGTGCCGATAGTGCGAGTAGCAATGTAAGTGTATGTCTATATGGTTTCATAGGATTTCAAACTTTGCATATGAATGAGACTTTAGTAAATGACGAACTGGTGTACGACATTCCATGGCGTCACAACAATCTGTACTGATATATTGCCCGATCGCAAGTCAATAAGGATATTGAGCATCTTGCCTATCTCGGGTAGCATGAGCGTCTCTTGGGAGTCTCTCGTAAAGCTCTCCAAGCACTTGTCTCCGACGTAGAAGTCTAGCTGGAAAGGTTTGTCATCGATAGGCGGATAGACCCTAAAGGGTGCTATGTGATAGTCGCCTGTGGAGCTATCTAGAGAGCCCGTCAGACGGTAGGTCGTGGGATCACCATTGTAGGTGTCAACTATAGAGTAGTTGTCTAGGGACTTGCCAAAAAGTATCCGAGCTGACGCATAATCGGTAGGATCAAACGCTTGTCGCTTGTAGCCATGGCTCTCAAGCCACTGCTCATAGCCTAGGACTGTTACATTGACCTGACAGGTGCGTCGGTAAATGTCTATAGTAGCAGGCTCGCCTAGCTTGAGTACGCCGTACTGTTGCTGACGATCTAATCGGCCTGAGAATAGGTCTGTGGGATACTGCCCGAAGCCGTCTGTACGTAGCAGAGGCATCTGTACATCCTCGATACGCTGTACCGACTCTAGTCTTGTTGCTTCTGCTGGAGTCACATTGCCCCATGCCACAAAAGTGAGGGCCTTAGGGCCATATTGCTCGATGTGTATAGGCTTGCGAGACTTGATCTCTTCGGCTGTCAAGAGGATCTTGTCTATGCGCTTGCCTGTCTCGTCAAATGTGAATAGGATCACGTTTTCAACATCCCCATCAGAAGTTATATCCTTGTTGGAGATATCTACAGCTCGTACGGTCAGCTCGAATGGTTGGGGACAATCCTCGAGATTCTCTGCGATACAGCCAGACAAGAGAACTACCATCGACGCGATCCAAGCCGTGGTCGCTGTCTTATTGATCCATCTCTGTACGATATTCATATTAGTGTCTCAATGGGGTGCTTAAATAAAGAGTGATAAGAGGGAGAGTCTGCCATCAAACATCAGGGATCTGTATGTTGACTATGAAGTATGTGTGATCTTACGCTTGACGCAGACTCTCCGACTGGGTGGAGATGGCTCTAGAGCCACCACAACTAGACGGTGGCTCTAAAGCTATCTGTAAAGAGTGTCTACCAGACGACGTTTTGCTTGACGATGACCCAAGGTAGAACCTTGCACTTGACGTCAAGATTGGCCTTCTCGGCAGTTGGATCCTCAGGTGAGTTCGTACCAGGACCAGTGATCGTGAGAGCTATCTCATACTTGTGGTTGCGCTCGATAGCGTTCTTAGCTTGATAACCTGTGTCGTAGCTATAGCCCTCCTTTGCCCAGTTGACAAGGACTGGATAGTAGGTTGAATGGTCTGTAGCAGATACGATCCAGCCAGCCTCTACAGCCTGTGCAGCCTGCTCGGCTGTTAGTGCAGTACCATTAGCCTGTGTGAGCTCGCCCTTGAGGCAGAGGATGGTGGGGTGCTCTGCTGAGTTGTTCTCTAGGACATAGAAGCCCTTGCCCGTCATAGCAGCTCCGACCTCGGTGATATCCATCTGCAGTGCTGCTAGCTCGTTGTAGTTAGCCTCTGCTGGAGTGTACTTATTAGTCGCCTTGCCGAAGAGCTTAACGCCATAGAAGTAGTTAGCATCAGCGTTGGCGAAAGGCTCACCGAAGACGTTGGACTGAGCCTTAGCGATGAGAGCGATCAGCTGACCCTTGTTAAACTTGACACTGTAGAGAGCTGCGTAAGACTCTGCGAAGTTCACCGTAACGCTCGTTAGAGCCATACCAGCGTGGATGTGCTTGAGCTCGATAGGCTTGTCTACAGAGATACGATTGCCGTCACCAGCTGCGTAGCCGTAGTAGTTGTTGCCCTTCTCAAGGTTGACGGATACGGGCTCTGCGGTGAGCATGAAGGTACCCTTGTTGGGGTCTTGATCATCTGCAGAAAGCGTGTGTGTGAGCGCCTTGATCTTGGTTAGAGAGAGACCCTGGAGGTTCTCGTTAGCATAGTTAGCTACGACTACAAGCGTCTTAGCACCAGATGTCGTCTGGATCTTAGTGACTTCGAGAGAGCCGGCTTGGTCAGCCTCCTTGTAGGCGACCTGTGCCTCTCCCTGGTAGACCATGACGGCCAGCTTCTGGACCTTCATGTCTGCATCGCCTGCGCCATTCTCATAAGCTCTGAGGTCGGCCGACTTAACTGCGACGCTGATGGTAGCGTTTGTCTCGGACTGTTGAGGTTCGTCCTGATTCTTGTTGCACGCCGTGAAGGCGAGTGTGAGAGCCACGAGGCTCAGTAGGAAAAGCTTACTTTTCATAATAGTTGATTTGATTAGTGGTGAATATATAGTGTTTGTTCTCTGCTTAGAAGTTGTCTTGCATATAGTGTAGGTACTCATCCAGGTTGTACTGAGCATCGGGTAGTCCGAGCTGGGCAGCCTTGGTTAGATAGGTGCGAGCATTGTCATACTGCTCGTTGTAGGCGTAGGCAATGCCTAGGAGCGTGTAGAGCTTTGTATTCTTCTTGTAGCGCTCTAGTAGCTTGACGGCCTGATCGTATCGACCTGCCTGAAGGTCCATGATAGCAGCATTGGTGGCCGGCTCGACAGCATTGGGGAAGGCGTCAGCTGCAATCACCCAAGTCTGGTACCGCTCGGCACTGCCAGCAGGATAGCTGTTGGCTAACAGATTGACCTCGGCTAGGCTAAGGTGTGTCGGGTGCGTCTTGATCACCTCCTTGGCCTCCTCCAGGTCAAAGCCCTTGACGACAAAAGAGAAGGAGATGACGGTACGACGTAGCGGTGGGTAATAGGTCTGTAGCAGTTGAGCATAGGTCTGTCCGTCGTCTATAGCACGTAGGGCTGCAGTACGCTCGCTGACTGGTTCCTTCTGAAGGATCTCTAGGACCTGCTCCTTATGGTCTAATGAACTAGCGGCTATAGCCTCTCGTAGACCATCCCAGTCTGCGCCCATAGCGCTTGATGTGTAGTGCCCCTTCAGGCGTGGGCTCTTGCTAACGATATACTGTGCGACCCTGTCTACACGTCCCTGAGCCAGGCGATTGTTAAGATCCTCGCTACCCTCAGGAGAGGCGTAACCTGC
Organism: uncultured Porphyromonas sp.; assembly: GCA_902465775.1. Next base: position 3,914 of record CABQOJ010000036.1, read on the forward strand.
TATGGATAGGGCATCGACGGTCAAGTTCTTGTTGCGTGTGAGCTCCGTGAGCTTGTCGTCGATACGCTTGATCTCAGCGCGGTTATTGCCGAGGTTCATATTGAGATTCGTCTGACTGACTGGAAAGGTGATCTGAGCTGTGAGGCTCTCCTCGCGTCTCTTGGTCTCCTCGCCCTCAGGTACGAGCATCGCATAGCGATACTGAGGCTGGTACAGTGGAGCTAGTGCATTGGGTGTCAGTAGGGTGGTGTAGTCTCCCAGCTCGCACTCAGCGCAGCCGTAGCCCTTGGCACGAAATATCAGTGAAGCATCTTTCATCCATAAGGCAAAGGGTACCTCAGCTGTGTAGTGGTAATGCTGCTCACCGCTTTTATTACGGATTATGTCCACCTGCTTGCCCATGCGACGTAGCATGATAGCGCGGGTACGACCTGATATGGAGATCGCTGGCAGGTCGAGCTGCCCAGAGCCATCGTTAGCTTGGAGCGTCGGAACGATCTGTAGTACCGTATTGCTCTTCAGATGCTTCATGTTTGTGAGGTCTAGATCAAAGTCCACGATAGCCTTTGCCCCCTGTCTGGTTGCAACCGTCTGAGAAGTGGCTCTAAGCCCATCTAGTGGATTGACAGCCTCCTGAGCGATCATCTCTGAGGGTAGCCATAGCATCACTAGAGCTACTAGTGTGAGCGTAGTGAGATGTAATATAGAGTGTTTCATGTCTGCTTCTACTTTTGGAGGGTTGTACGATTAGAAGAGGTAAATCAGTGAAAGCGTTGCCTTGGTCGGTCCTAGGTAGTTTTTCTTCTCCTGGGCGACCTCTTTACCACAATGCTCGCATTGGTACTTCGTATAGTCGAAGAGTATGTAACCAGCGCTTAGGGAGGCCTCTAGATTCCAGTGCTTACCGAGCACCCACTCATATCCGTAGGTGATACCTGCACCGTAGCCCCACCCCTGGATGCGGCGGTCTTTGAGCTCTTTGAACCAACCGATAGGGAGGTTCAGCTTATTGATGTTGTAAAAGCCAACGACGCCGTGTAGACCGAAGAAGTGCCCGTTGAATGCCTCGCAGAGGAAGTAACGAGCCTCCGGTACGACTGAGAAGTGTAGCCACTTCATCCCCGTATCCTTATCGATCGGATTGATGAAGTTGTACCCACCCGATAGATCGATGGTCCAGTGTGGTGCGACCTTGACCTCGAAGCCGAGATTGGGTGTAGCAGTGCCCCAATAGAGGAGATTGCTCTTGATCCCAACATCCTGCGCCGTACACCATGTTATGGAGGCAAGCAGGGAGAGAAGGAGTGAGATAAGTCTATTTTTCATACGGTTTGAAATAACGGTTTCATGACTAATCTGGAAGGGAGGCATCTCTTGTACCTAATGTTCATCTCGTGATCGAGGTAGTTGATCTGTCTCCTAGGTTTCTGTTGCAAAATTAGACCTCAGTGGTGTTAAATATCTTATCAATTGCGGACAAAAACTTGTCATAATCGGGCAGGATTACATGGCGCACTTGTCATTTTCGGACATGGAAACATATCTAATGTATTGATTTATAGTGCATTGTTGGTGTCAAGAGCCTAAATGTCGGCAAGATCCTCTACAAGATGGTTATTTCTTGATAAGACATAAAATGACAGTCCAGCTTGCCCAGAGTTGACGCATGATATACGATGAGTTCCTTCACGTCTCTATGGAGGAAATCGCAAATTCCTCGCTGGATATCGTTGATTATCCAGCGAGGAACGAACAAATTCTTCGGAACTTCGAAATCATTCTTCCGAAGTTTCATCTCATTCTTCCGAACTTTTATTTCGGCCCTCCGTGGAAAAATTTCGTTTCCTCCCTGACGCTTCCCGATTTTCTCGGGAGCCGTGTAACGGCTGTAGGGACACACGGGACGAGTAACGGCTGTCGGGACGCACGGGACGAGTAACCTTTGTAGGGACGCACGATCTGTGCGTCCGTTGTGTCAAAGCGAGACGAGTAACCTTTGTAGGGACGCACGGTCGTGCGTCCGTTGTGTCAAAGCGAGACGAGTAACCTTTGTAGGGACGCACGGTCGTGCGTCCGTTGTGTCAAAGCGAGACGAGTAACCTTTGTAGGGACGCACGGTCGAGCGTCCGTTGTGTCAAAGCGAGACGAGTAACCCCGTGTAGGGACGCACGGTCGTGCGTCCGTCCCCGTCAAAACGGGACGAGTAACGGCTGTAGGGACGCACGGTCGTGCGTCCGTCCTCGTCAAAGCGGGACGAGTAGCGAAATGTAGGGACGCACGGTCGTGCGTCCGTACCCGTTAAAGCTCTGACACCGTAACCTTTGACACAACGGACGCTCGACCGAGCGTCCCTACAACCGTTACTCGTCGGCTTCTTCGACAACGGACGCCCTCCCGCTATACAACGAGCCGTGCCTCCCAGTTGATCGGGGCGGCACGGCTCGTGGCTCTTTGGCGTAAAGGTCAAAAAATGGGTTGGTGAGACGAACCCTTTTTAGTCGTGGGCTGTCAAGATGCTTTTCTGCTCGCGATACTTGGAGGGAGATATATCGCAGATGCTCTTGAAGGATCGAGAGAAGGTGGAGTAAGTATCAAAGCCACTCTGATAGGCTACTTCTGATAGGCTCATCTTGGAGTCTTGATCCATCAGCTCACACGATTTGCGTATCTTGAGCCGTAAGATATAAGCTGAGGGGGCATAGCCTGTGAGCGCCTTCAGCTTGCGGTGTAGCTGGCGACTACTCATATAGAAACTAGCGGCGATCTCCTCCACGTTGGTATCCTTGTTTTTGCTAATCTGCTGATTAACTATCGTAGATACTTTGGTCAGGAAGGTGATATCTGCCTCTTCTAGTTTGCTGGTCTCTGGCTCATCCTCCTTCTCCCGCCCCTTGATGACTATCTGAGCGAACTTCTGGCGTAGTGTCTTGCGACTATCGAGGAGGTGCTCTACCTGCATGCGCAGCTCGGTAGTGTTAAAGGGCTTAGTGAGATAGGCATCTGCTCCAGCCTCGATGCCCTTGATGCGCTTCTCTTCGGAGACTTTTGCCGTGACGACGATGATCGGTATGTGGTTTACGATCTCGTTACTACGTATCTGTCGGCATAGGTCTAGCCCATTGAGACCAGGCATCATGAGGTCAGTGATGATGATATCGGGCACTAGCTCTACGGCTCTCTTGAAGCCCTCCGCTCCGTCTGTCGCATAGAATACACTATAGTGATCCTCAAACTGGGAGCCTATATAGGAGGCGATGTCGTGGTTGTCCTCTATGATGAGCAGACGACAGGGCTCGTCCTGCTCACACTCGCTATCCTGCAGATCGGCCTCTAGATGTGGTAGCAGAGGCGTATTGGTTACCTCTGGGGTGGCTTGCTGAGAAACGGTTTGATCATCAATGATCGGGACGATGATGTGAAAGGTGGTCCCTTCGCCTAGCATGCTCTCGAGGGTAATCTGCCCTTTGGAAGCTTTGACGATCTGATGGACTAAAGCCAGTCCTATGCCCGTGCCAATGTACTTGGAGTCCCCCTCAGCTTGATAAAATGGCTCGAAGGCATGCTCCACGGTCTCGCTATCCATGCCATGACCTGTGTCGGAGACATCTATATATATGGAGTCTTCAAGACGCCATAAGGTGATGCTAATCTTGCCTTGCGGGGGCGTGAACTTGAAAGCGTTGGAGAGTAGATTGTTGAAAACCTTATTGACATAGTCTGGTACGAAGTTCATCACTACCTGATCCTGGGGCAGGTAGGTCAGCTCTATGTCTCGACTATGGGCGTAGTCACGATAGGAGTCGACGATCATAGCAATGTGTGCCGTGACATTGCCTCGACAACTGCGAGAGTCGCCTACAGAAGACTTGATCTTAGAGATGTCTAGTAGCTGGTTGATGAGTGTGAGGAGTCCCTGTCCTTGTCGCTCGATGCTCTCGGCCCGCTTTCTGATCTGCTCGGACTCCTCTTGCTGTAGCTCTTGACTCACCCCTAAGATGATGGTCAGAGGGGTGCGAAACTCGTGGGTGATGTTAGTAAAGAAGTTCTCCCGCATAGAGGACATCTTCTTTAGCTTCTTATGACTACGACGTTGTATCCGCTGTACGTAAAAGAAGAAGCCTAGCGCGCCGAGGAGGAGTAGTGCTATGACGGTAAAGGTGATGTTCTCTACACGTCGCTCTGCTCGCTCGTGCTCTAGCTTGATCTTCGCTTCATTCATCTTTTTGTTTTGTATGTTTCGCTCGATGTTGAGGCTGGTGTTTTGCATCTGATTGATCTTGTCCATGTCTAGGGTGTTTTGCCTCATCTCGGTCGCCTGCTCATAAGACTCTAGTGCTGCACGCCAGTCGCCAAGGCGCTTATAGTGTTTATAGTATAAAGTATAGATGTCCGCTAGATGCTCCTTGTCTTCTATCTTCTCTGCGCTGCTCCGTGCCTGATCAAGGTATTGTAGCATCTTAGCATCGTTCCGTGTGGCATTGTGGACGCTAGCTAGCGCTACGAGCAGGTTGAGCTTGTGCCACTCATCTTTAGAGTCGCGCATCAGTTGATAGCCAGCCTCATACTCCTTAGCAGCCTTGTCATACTGATGGGCTTGCTCATAGAGGGAGCCAAAGTAAGAATGACACAGCGCTATGCCTAGGGTACTCCCAGCCTTTTGGTTGGCATCCATGGAGTACCTATAATATGTCCAAGCCGAGTCGATCTCACCACGATGCTCGAAGATAGACCCGAGGTTGGCATAGTTGATAGCTACGCCCACCATACTGCCCAGTTGCTGCTCTACGAGTAGTGCTTTGCGTAGAGCGCTGTCGGCACGCTCGTAGTTGCCGAGCGTGAGGTAGATGTTGCCTAGTCCGTTGAGAGACTTAGCCTGATTCTTGATGGCGACAAAAGAGGTGTCTGCGGTAAACTTGCACAGACTCCACGCCTGGTAGTGATACTCTTGGGCTACATCTAGGATGCCCATACGTCGGTAGTCTGTACCTACATTATTAAGTGCTTGTACCCACTCCAGTGTGTCTAGGATCGTCTCTGCCTGCTTCAAGCCCTCGCTATGTGTGGTTAGCGCCTTGTCAAAGTTACTCTCATTGCGAAACTTATCTCCCAACACTCTCAGAGCGACGATGCTCCCGAGGATGTCGCCTTCATGCTCCAGTCGAGCCTGCAGTCTGGCCAGAGAGTCGATGTCTTGGGTAGCTCGCACGAGGCTATCAGCAGCCTGACGCTCTGCTGCGGTAAATGTAACAGTGTCTCTTTGCTGGCAAGATGAGACAAGCAGACAAGCCACAATGAGGAGAGAGGATAGTATGAGTAGGGGCTTCCTGCTCATCTCTATGGTATTTAGTAGGGGGGCGTATATTCTCATCTTGATAACTTTAAAGGGAGATATGATTACAAGCGACGGGTGAGGGCGGGTAGGACACTACGCATCCAGTCGGTATAGTCGCCTGCGATGATGTGGTCGTGCGCTTGATTGACCAGGTCGAGGTAGAAGGCGATGTTGTGGATGCTGGCCAGTGTGAGCCCCGTAATTTCCTGCGCCTTAAAGAGATGGTAGAGGTAGGCGCGGGTGTAGCGGTGGTCGGTCGATGCGGTGCCCTCGGGGT
>CABQOJ010000037.1 GCA_902465775.1 uncultured Porphyromonas sp.
GCGCCTAGCTCAGACCTACAAGTCGCTCCTAGATCACCTCGTGCGGGACTTGGAGAATGTCTACGCCGAGGGCATGACGACCAGAAACGAAGTGCTGAAGGTGCAGGTCAAGCAAAACGAAGCGGAGCTCACACTCGTCAAGGCACAGAACGGCCTCCAGCTCTCCAAGATGCTACTAGGGCAGATCATTGGTCTAGAGGCTGAGCAGATCGAGCTGGATAGTGCGATCATTAGCGAGGAGCAGCTGAGCAGTCGTCTCTTGGCTCTCGAGAGCAGTAATGCTGAGCGCGCTGAGATCGTCATGCTGCGCAGCAAGCTTGCCCTTACGGAGTCGGCAAGAAAGATGGTCAAGTCACAGTTCCTCCCCAACGTCTTCCTTACCGCAGGATACAACTGGGTCGAGCCTAACATCTACAAAGGTAGCCAGAGCAATCTGGGCGGAGACTGGATGATAGGCATCGGCGTACAGGTGCCCATCCTCACGTGGGGAGATAGGATACACCAGGTACATATAGCCGACCAAGAGGTAGTCAAGGCGGAGCTGGAGCTGCAAGACGCTCAGGAGATGATCGCCCTACAGGTACAGCAAAACAGATTTAAGCATGCCGAGGCGCTCAAGAAGATGGAGCTGACGAAGCTCTCGAAGGAGCAGGCGGAGGAGAGCCTGCGCATTACCAAAAACAACCTCCTAGAGGGTATGAATAGCGTCCGAGACATCCTCGAGGCGCAGACCATGTGGGAGAAAGCAGCCTCCGAAGATATCGACGCTCGTGTAGAGGCTGCCGTGACGCTCTCCCAGCTGGAGAAGACCACTGGTGCTCTCTATCAGTATGCGACCGAGCATACACAGACGCAAGAAGAGAAATAGAAGATCACATCACAATATGCATACTAAAGAACTTAAGAGCTACTTGCTCCCAACAATATTACTCTTGCTAACCTTAGGCACCACGACCGCCTGCAACAAGCAAGGAGATCAGGATCAGGAGTCCGAGGCGGACAAAGTGATCCCCGTAACCATCGCACAGGCTAAAGAGATGACCTTTACGCCTAGCATTCGTTTCTCTGGCACTGCCGAAGCCTCCAAGAGTGCCAGTCTAGGCACCGCACTGCCTGGCAAGGTAGAGCGCATACGCTACAGCAAGGGGAGCTTTGTCCCCAAGGGGGCAGTCATCGTAGAGATGTCTGACGAGATGCTCCTGCAGGCACGGGTTGAGAACGAAGCGATCAAGCGCGACTTTGATCGTGTCACACGTCTGAGAGAGAAGGAGAGCATCAGCCAGATGGACTACGACCATGTCAAGGCTAAGTACGACGCTTCTGTCGCTAAGGTCGCGATGCTTAAGAAAAACACTTCCATCACGGCTCCCTTTAGCGGAGTCATCACCGAGATCATGATTAATGAGGGCGAGACCTACGCTTTCACCCCCAGTCTCAGCAGTGATCTCAAGCTAGAGAGTGGAATCATCGAGTTACGCCAGATCAATCCGCTCAAGGCTACCATCGAGGTCAACGAGAAGGATCTGAGTTATATAGCGAAAGGGCAACAAGCCTCGATTACCTTCGACGCTTATCCCGATGAGCCCGCTACGGGTAAGATCTCTTACATCTCGGCTGTCCTATCGCCGACGACGCGCACCGCATCTGTGGAGGTCAATATACCGAACAGCAACAACCGACTCAAGCCTGGTATGTACTGCAACGTATCTATCGCCCTGCCCGAGCGGGAGGGGCTGTTTGTCCCCCTCAATGCTATCTATCGTCTAGCGGGTACGGCTGAGGAGTTTGTCTTCAAGCTCAACGAAGATGGAGCGACCGTGAGCCGTATCGCCGTAAAGCGTGGCGAGATCAACGATGGCTGGGTCTATGTAGAGAGTAATGAGCTCAAGAGTGGCGACACCATCATCATAGATGGCAAGAACAAGCTCAGCGACGGCTCTAAGGTAAACGTGGTGAAGAAGTAAGCCTATGAAACTTCCCGAATTTGGTGTAAAACGACCCATTGCGGCGGCGATGATCTTCGTCGCCATACTGGTCATCGGTGTCTTCTCGCTGACGAAGCTACCGCTAGACTTGATGCCGAACATGGAGTTCCCCTCCCTGACGGTCATCACGGTCTACCCTGGCGCCTCGGCGATAGAGGTCGAGGAGCAGGTCTCCAAGCCACTGGAGGCGGTGCTCTCTTCAGCGGAGAACCTCGTTGAGATCAAGTCTATCTCTAAAGAGAACGTCTCCTTCATACAGCTCCGCTACGAGTGGGAAGAGGATATAACGGCTGCGGCAAACAATGCCCGAGACCTGCTCGAGCTGGTCAAGTCCCGTATGCCGTCGCAGGCCTACACGCCGATTATCTATAAGATTAACGCCTCCATGATGCCTATCCTCGGTTACGCAGTCAATGCGGACGAGAACTACAACGGACTGGAGGATATCGTCGAGGATCAGATCGCCTCAGCTCTGAGGAAGGTCGACGGCGTCGGTACGGTCATCTATCTAGGACAGCCGCAGCGTGAGATACGAGTCGAGATAGACCCTACGAGGATGCAGGCCTATGGAATGTCGGTGGCGCAGCTGTCGATGATGCTCAAGGCAAACAACATCAACGTACCCTCGGGCTTTGTCACGGAGGGCGCTTACGACTTTTCCGTGCGTATGCCGGGCAAGTACGAAAGTGTCGAGGAACTGGAGAATACGGTCATCAAGGCGGTCAATGGTAGGGTAGTACGTGTCAAAGATGTCGCTACCGTCCGAGATACCTTTAAGGAGACCGATGCCTCTGCCTTCAACCATGTAGGCAAGGGTATTGCCCTGCTCGTACAAAAGCAGTCTGGAGCCAATACGGTCGATGTGGTTAATTCGGTACGTGCTGAGATCTCCGAGATACAGAAGGATCTGCCCTCAGATGTGCAGATCTTTGAGGTGATAGGATCGGATGAGCTGGTTACTTCTTCAATCAACAACCTCAGTTCGTCAATCTGGTACGCTCTAATCTTCGTTACCCTAGTGGTCTTGCTCTTCCTACGAGAGTGGAAGTCCAGTCTCATCGTCTTCCTGACGATGCCTGTGTCGCTGATTTCGGCCTTTATCGTTATGAATCTGCTGGGCTACACGATTAATATCTTCTCACTCGTAGCACTCGTGATCGCTATCGGTATGGTGGTGGACAACGCCATCGTCGTACTCGAAAATATCACGCAGCACATCGAGCGAGGAGCCATGCCCAAGCAAGCGGCCATGTTTGGAGCCTCGGAGATGGGTCTGGCTATTGCCGCCTCGACGCTGACCACGATTGTGGTGTTCCTCCCGCTCGTCTTCATGGGCGGTATCGTCGGTGTAATGTTTAAGCAGCTAGCCGTCCTGACGGTGACCTGCATGATTACCTCCCTCTTTACCGCACTGGCACTGACACCGATGCTCTCGAGCGTCTTGCTCAAGCCCGCCCCCCGCAATGGCGAAGGCAAGAAGCACGGCAAGCTCTACAACTGGAGCGAGCGTGTCTTCGAGAGCATCGAGCGTGTCTACCGCAACTTCCTCGGGTGGGCAGTCTTTCACAAGGGCATTACCCTCGTGTCGGCGCTAGTGATCTTTGTCCTAGTTCTCTTCTTAGGTAAGGCGGTCGGTACAGACTACATCCCCGATATTGACGCGGGCTCTGTCTCTATCCAGTTTGAGACGGAGCAGGGTACCTCACACAGGCTCACAGAGCAAGTCGGTAATCAGATAGTCCAGCTACTGCAGGACCATGTGCCAGAGGTTGCCGAGGGTGGTATCGCCAGCATCACGGGACAGACAGATGATGGCGTCCTGACGGCCGTCGGCTTTAAAGAGGGTAAGAACATCGGTACCATCTTCTGCCACCTCAAGCCTGTCGATGAGCGTAAGCGTAGTAGTCAGCAGATAGCCGACGATATACGTCCGCTCATTGAGGCAATCCCTGAGATTGAGAAGGTGACCGTCTCTGGTGGTAGTGCTATGGCGACCGCGCTGACTGGCAATAGAGCTCCGATTGAGTTTGTCGTCTATGGCAAAGACATCGACCAGATGAATCAGGTTGCCTTTGAGATCGAGCGCAAAGCGAAGGAGTGCCCTGAGTTTACCAATGTCGAGGCGCTTGTCTCGGCGGGCAATCGTGAGGTGCACATCCTCGTGGACAAGGACAAAGCCTCCCAGATGGCTCTCAATCCTGGCATCATCGGCATACAGGTACGCGAGAATCTCTATGGAGCTAAGGCTGGCTCCTATACTGAGGACGGTACCGACTACGATATACGCATACAGTATGCACCAGAATATCGTAACTCGATCAGCAAGCTGCGCGAGATGCAGGTGACCAACCTCATGGGACAGCAGATCCCGCTCATTGCGGTCGCTGATATTCAGGAGAAGGAGGAACCCGTGCAAATCGAGCGACTCACCCAGCAGCGCTATGTCAAGGTTACAACCAACCTCAACGGCATCTCGCTCGGTGATGGAGCCAAGAAGGCGGAGCAGATCATCGCCGACCTCGATACGCCACAAGGTGTGACCGTCTCGCTAGGTGGTCAGGTGGAGGATCAGGGTGATACCTTCTCCTCACTTACGGTCATCTTCGTCATCGGACTGCTCCTAGTCTTTATGGTTATGGCAGCTCAGTTTGAGTCACTACTTGATCCCTTTATCATCCTCTTTGCGATACCCTTCACCCTCGTAGGAGTTATCTTAGCCTTCCTCATTACCGGTACCACGCTCAGTGTCGTCACCTTCATCGGTCTCATCATGCTAGTCGGTATCGTGGTGAACAATGGTATCGTCCTCGTGGACTACAGCAACATGCTCGTGCGTCGTGGCTATACGATACGAGATGCGGTGATGGAGTCTGGACGCTCACGCTTGCGCCCCGTCTTGATGACCTCTATGACCACCATACTCGGTATGCTACCCATGGCACTCAGTAGAGGTATGGGCAAGGAGCTCTACGCACCTCTCGGTATCACCATCATCGGCGGTCTCCTGATCTCGATGCTCGTGACGCTCATCTTGGTGCCGACAGCCTATGCTGCTGTACACCAGCGCAAGCTCAATAAGGAGCGTAGAATATCTAGATTGAGGAAACAGATTAAGAAGAAGTAGTATGAGATTCGTATATATCACTTGCAATGTCAGTATGCTGGAGCAGATGGAGTTGCTCCTGCGGGAACTGGAGATAAGCGTCTACCAGGTCATCCCGAAGGCGCTCGCCGAGAGCAACTTCGACATCCCGCACAAGGACACCGCCGTTTGGCCAGGCTTCAACGCTTGCCTACTGGTACAGGAGGCAGACACCGCCAAGGGTGACGCCCTCCTAGAGCGTATCCGAGAGATGAATGCTCAGGCGTACAACAACAGCGAGCTGGTCGCTGCGTACCTTTGGTCTGTAGACACCCACGTATCACCCGAGCCCATCACGCCCGTGCAGGAGCGTGACCCATTAAGTGGAGCTTAAGCTTCATTTAGTATGTGATTAGAGAGGATGCGTCAGAGTCGTTGGGGCTTTGGCGCATCTTCGTTTTTGTGCGCTTCGATACTGCGAGGATTTTCATAGGCATGAAAATGGATTTTCTCTCGTATGAAAATAGATTTTCCTACCGAGGAAAATGGAACTCCCCAGGGAGGAGCGGAGAAATACATCGGAACTTCGAAATCATTCTTCCGAAGTTTCATTTCATTCTTCCGAACTTTTATTTCCTGGTTCCGTGGAGAATTTTCGTTTCCTCGTAAGCTATTGGAGATTTCCTCCCTAGCTTTGCAAAACTCGCAGGCTCTAGAGAAATGTTTCTTTATTGGATAAATGTGCTATATTTGCAGTGTGTAGTGGTGTCGCTCACCATACGCAGACGAAACAACTTATCTATCCTAGTCCTTTGTTATGAACAAGAGAGGTCTCTACTGGTGCGCTATCGCACTGCTACTGATAGTCACGGGGTGTGCAAAGAAGAAGACTCCCCAAGAGCTGTTTGACATGCAGCGGTCGGGCGTTGTGCTCATACTAAATAAGTTTTACTACGAGATACAGCTCTCTGATGGTACCAGTTTTTACTTTACTAATCTAGATGATGAGGGTGACTTTGTCAATTTCACACCAGACCTTTCCGATGTTGAGGAGGAGCCAGCGATCCTCAATGGGACAGGCTTCTTCATTGATGATACGGGGCGTATCTTGACCAATCGGCATGTCGTCGCTCCTGAGATAGATAAGTCTACTGTAAAGAACAATATGAATGCTCTGATGGCCGCATACGTTGAGATAGTGGAAGCTTATCAAGAGGAGCTGGATGAGAAGTATCAAGAGATACAGGGCTACGCACGGGAGTCTCTCTATGTAGATGAGTATGGTGATGTGGATAGCTACCTGTCATCGTCTGAGATTGATGAGCTAAACGAAGAGCTAAATAGTCTGAAGCAGGAGTATGCCGAGGCCGAAAGCCTAAAAGGTGATCTAAGAAGAAGTATCCTCTCAGAGCACTTTACTGTCAATCTACACTCAACTATCGGTATAGCTTATGACGGCGATATGGTGACCGACTGGGACGACTTTATGAAGAACCCTTGTCAGGTGCTCAAGGTCTCATCGGATGATAACTCTGATCTAGCTTTGCTACAGCTGGAGAGCCAGAGGACGCCAGAAGATAAATATATCTTTGACATGAGTAGCTATAGTGCAGATGCCGATGAGGCCCTGCAGATTAACCAGCCTCTATATATGATCGGCTACAACTATGGGATAGGACTAGCTAAGACCAACAAGGGTATCTACGCTCAGTTTACATCTGGCGCCTTGACGCAAAATCCTGATGGAGATCGCATCGTCTATAGCATTCCCGCTGTGCAGGGATCCAGCGGATCTCCCGTTATTGATGAAAACGGAGATTTAGTTGCGATCAACTTTGCCGCGCTCAATGGCAGTGACAACTTCAACTTCGGAGTGCCGATGATTCGCATTCTCACCTTCCTGAGGTGAGTGACTGTGCTCAAGGCTGATACCTTGACAAGTAGTATGTCAAAAGCTCGGTGACGAGTGGTCTGGGGCAGCCCTCCTTTGAGTGGTTGCCCCTTTTGCAACCTACTGGACCGACGCTCTTGTTGAGGAATTGAGGATTTGAGGGAAACCTCTTGTCAGGCGCTTTTTGTATCTTTACGGAGCAATCGAAAAACAAGAAAACGTTACTATGGCAAATATCAAAGAGTATATAGCGGAGCATGAGGGCCGCTTTCACGAGGACCTGTACGGTCTCGTGCGTATCCCATCGATCAGCGCACAGAGCGAGCACAAGGCTGATATGCAGCGTGCTGCCGAGTATCTGCGTGACCACCTGCTCTCACTAGGCGTGCAGGAGGCGGAGGTGATGCCTTCGGAGGGTAACCCCATCGTCTTCGGACACTATAAGCAGCCCGGGGTGACGAAGACAATCCTCGTCTACGGTCACTATGACGTGATGCCCGTGGAGCCTCTGGAGCTGTGGGAGAGCAAGCCCTTCGAGCCTGAGATACGCGATGGACGCATCTACGCTCGTGGCGCTAATGACGACAAGGGGCAGATTATGATCCAGCTCAAAGGCTTCGAGACCGCTAAGGCGCTTGGCTTGGTCGGGGTCAATGTGAAGTTTATTTTCGAGGGCGAGGAGGAGATTGGCTCAGGGAGCTTGTCGCCTTTCTGCCGTGAGCACAAGGATCTGCTGGCAGCGGATGTAATCCTCGTCTCTGACACGACGATGCTGAGCGAGGAGACGCCGAGCATTACGGCTGGTCTACGTGGTCTCGCCTACTGGCAGGTGGAGGTAACGGGTCCCAATAGGGATCTGCACTCGGGCCACTTCGGCGGTGCTGTCGCCAACCCGATCAATGAGCTGTGCAAGATCATTGCTCAGATCGTAGACGACAAGGGACGCCTCACGGTACCAGGCTTTTACGACAAGGTGCTACCACTCTCCGACGAGGAGCGTGCGATGATCCGCAAGGCACCCTTCTCTGAGGAGGCTTACTGCCGTGCGCTAGACATTCGTGAGACGCAAGGCGAGGAGGGCTATATCACGCTAGAGCGCAACAGCTGTCGTCCTTCCTTTGACGTATGCGGTATCTGGGGCGGTTATCAAGGCGAAGGTGCCAAGACCGTGCTCCCCTCGAAGGCTTACGCTAAGCTCTCGTGCCGTCTGGTGGCTAATCAGGATCATGAGGAGATCTCCCGCCTGATGAAGGAGTATATCGAGCAGATCGCGCCTAAGTCTGTCCATGTGAAGGTGACGCCGATGCACGGTGGCGCGGGCTACTACTGTCCGCTAGACCTACCTGCTTACCAAGCAGCTGCTCAGGCGGTCGAGAAGGCTTACGGGGTGGCTCCGCTAGCGATACGCAGTGGCGGTAGCATTCCGATTATTGCTGCTTTTGAGGAGATCCTCGGACTTAAGACGGTATTGATGGGCTTTGGCCTAGAGGAGGACGCGATTCACTCGCCCAATGAGAGCTTTTCGGTAGGCGTCTTTCGCAAGGGTGTTGAGGCGGTAGCTGAGTTTTACCGACTATTTAACTAAACGGGCATGAGTAGCATACTAATCAAGGAGTCGCTCATCGGGGGGGCGACGCAAGACCTTCTGATCGTGGACAACCGTATCGACAAAATCGGTACGGATCTGCTCCCGATCGATGAAGAGACGATCATCCTCGACGGCCGTGACAAGGCTGTCGTGCCAGGACTCTGCAACGGTCACACACACTGTGCCATGACGCTCTTCAGAGGGTATGGCGATGACCTGCCGTTGCAGACTTGGCTGGAGGATTACATCTGGCCCGTGGAGGCGCATATGACGGAGGAGGATATCTATGTCGGCGCTTTGCTCGGCTGTGTGGAGATGATCCAGAGCGGTACGACCTGCTTCCTCGATATGTACACAGCGCCTGAGGCGACCGCTCGTGCGGTGCTGGAGACAGGCATAAGGGCTAATCTGAGCTATACGCTCTTTGACCGTGGCGATGCCGAGCGGGCACAGCTTGATCGGGACAATTGCTACCGCTATGAGCAGCTCTTTGCGGAGCTCCCCGAGCGGATCGGCTGGAGTGTGGGACCACACGCTATATACACCGTTTCGGGTGAGCAATTGCACTTTGCGAAGGAGTTTGCCGAGGAGCATAAGATCCCCATTCATCTGCACCTCTCCGAGACAGAGCGTGAGGTGAAGGACTGTATTGCCGAGCACGGCACGACGCCTGTCCGCTATCTAGAGCAGATCGATGCGCTCTCGCCTCGCTGCATCATGGCGCACAGCTTATGGCTGGACGATGAGGAGCTGG
>CABQOJ010000038.1 GCA_902465775.1 uncultured Porphyromonas sp.
GCAACTACGCCCCGCGTGGACTTTCACCACAGATGTATGGCATGCCCGTCATACATGGAAAGAAGCCCCTTGCTAGATGCAAGAGGCTTCTTTCTCTGAACTATGATCAAACGTGACCTCGGAGGGGCTCGAACCCTCGACCCACTGATTAAGAGTCAGTTGCTCTACCAACTGAGCTACGAAGTCAAGCTTCATTCTGGAGTGCCAGTGGCGACTTCCTTCCTGAACCGTGATGCAAAGGTACAACTTTTTCTGAATACTGCAAGCACTTGGGGCAACTTTTTTTCGTGACTTGCTGATTTTCCCTTTGACACATCTTCTCTAGGAGGGAAGCGGTCGATCGTATTGTGCACTTATAGAGCTTGTTGCGATAGCGTTTAGGCGCTATCGCTGTTCTCTTCTCATGAATGGCAATATTCGAGTAAGAATTGAGACTTCATAGGGAGTGCACACTCTTTTTGTCCCCTGATATGTTTGCTGGGGGCTCTTGACGGCAGGGTCCCCTGGGGGCGTGTCGTACCTTTGCATCGTCTCCTCAGAGATATATGCCACGCGCTCCTCGTAGAGGGTCTGCAGGTAGAGAAAAATTAGGCTCTGCCAGCTGCTATAAATAGCCCGTCACTGAGAGCATTCGCCGGCACGCTCCATGACTCCTATTATATAGATGATCCCCGAAACGTAGCAACGACAGTATCACGGTGGGAGACGAACTAAATCTTATCAACTCAAAAAACAATTTACTATGGCAATCAAGTATGCTATCCAGCAAATCAATCGAAAAGGTGTAACTCCAGGCAGTAAGACTACGAGCTACTACGCACAAGCTAAGTACGACGGTGTCACCTCACAAGCAGACATCGCGCAGATGGTCGCACAGATCTCGGCAATCTCTGTCGGTGACGTACTCAGCGTCATGAACACGGTCGCCATGCTGCTCTCCATAGAGCTCACCAATGGGCGTATCGTTGACCTAGGCGATCTAGGCCGATTTAGAGCGACGCTACGAAGCAAGTCTTGCGACAAACCAGAGAACTTCAAGCGGGAGATGATCCATGGCAATAGGGTTATATTTGTCCCTGGAAAGCAGATCCGTGTCAAGATGACGAACGCTAACTACCTCAAGTTTGACCCCTCGGGGGTATCGGCTGAGGAGAAGCCTACTCCGACGCCTGGCAACGGAACGAACGGAGGCTCTCAGACTCCTACCCCAGGCAATGAGACGGGTGGTGGCTCCAATCCAAACGAAGATCAGACGGGAATGTAATCTGAGTATATCAGCGTAATCGGAGGGGATCGGAGTAATCTGATCCCCTCTAATCTCTAACCTCTAATACCTAACGTCTAATCTCTATAATCATGAAGCCTGAAGAGATCAAATATATCGTAATCCACTGTAGCGCCACGCGTAGTAATATGACTTACAGCGCATGGCAACTAGACCAAGACCATCGTGCCAGAGGCTTTGCCATGGCGGGATACCACTTTTACATCACACGCGCTGGCGCTATCGAGTCTTTGCGTCCGCTCACCATGCCTGGGGCACACGCTATCGGATACAACCGCTGTAGCCTCGGTGTATGCTACGAGGGGGGACTGAGACCTGATGGCACTCCGTGGGATACCCGTACGCCCGAGCAGCGAGACGCTATGCGCCAGCTACTGAAGACGCTTGTAGCTACCTATCCTAAGGCGCGGATCGTGGGGCATAGAGACTTGAGCCCCGACCTAAACCACAACGGCATCATAGAGCCTCACGAATGGATGAAGGCGTGCCCCTGTTTTGACGCATTCAAAGAGTATCTATCACTATGGCACAAACAATAAAGCCTCGAGGAGGCAAGCAACTCTGCCTGGCGGTGCTCTTGAGTTGCTCTGGAATAGGACTCTTGGTGGCGGGCTTTACCGCCCCTCCCCTAGGGGTCATAGACAGCTCCGTGCTGGTGGCCTACGGTGAGGTGATGACCTTCGTGGGAGCCCTCCTCGGACTAGACTATAAGTACAAGTATCATGCGGAGCCATAAGAGCGTCGTCTGCGCACTGGGTCTCACCGCCATCATACTACTGAGCTGTAGCACTCGGCGACAGCGCTCTACCGAGGCGTCGCAACAGCAGTCACAGCAGCGTAGCGAGCTGGCGGTGAACCATGCGGAGCAACATCTTCGCGACACCACGCTAGAGGAGTGGGAGCTACTTCTCCTAGATAGCGTTTCGCCTAGTCAGGGAGCTTTCGCTTTAGGGGCTCTGGCTGGCGACTCGCTGTCCGCTGTGAGTCGGTCGCAACTGCCTGGTGTGCGCTACATACGTGCTAGGCGAATGGTCGTCCGGCAACAAGATAGTGTGGCTCGGAAGGGGGAGGCGCTACAGCAAGCGAACCGTCAGCAGGTAGCGATGACGGAACGACAGACGACAGAGCGTCGTCCGAGTAGGATTGTTGGGATATTAGTCTGGGTCGTGGGTAGCTTGCTCCTGGTGGTCGGTGTCGCTACGCTCATGCGGATCCTGAGGCGACGGTGGCGCTGGTAGGAGCGTGGAGACGAGCCTTTCGCTACTCGATCATAAAGAGCTGGGCCGATATGCGTATCCACTCGTTGATCTTTTTCACCTGGACGACCCGAGCGTAAAACTCTTTGCCAGCGTCCATCAAGCGAGAGATGACTAGGTTGAGCTCTTGAGGCACGTAGCCTATGCGGTGCTCCTCGTAGTAGATGGCGATAGCGTGCTCGTCGTGTTCGTTTTGTGGCTGCCGTACCATACGCAGCACCGTGTCTGGCAGTAGCATCGGGTAGAGCTCCTGTACTATAGGACAGAAGGTGGTGCCAGCGACTACGATGTCTAGCAGGAAGATCTCCCGCTTGGGCAGTCCTAGTGCGTTGATACCCTCTGTGCCAATGAGCGCTAGTAGCTCTGGGCTGACTGGTATGATCTCATGTTTCATAGGTCGTGTGACTTGTACTCCTCCATTAGCGATATGATCGTCTGCATCTCCTGCTCACTATCCTCTAGCTCCTTGATGACCGCTTGCAGCTCAGCTTGCCGCTCTTGTATCGCCACGGGGTTGGCCAGTAACTCTTTCTGATCAAAGGGGAAGCTCTTCGATCGCTTTAGGAGCTTAGCCTCAAGGAGTCTCATCTTCTTTTGTAACTTCTCGATCTCTACCGAGAGTGACTCCGAGTCTAGTGGTATGTCTGCCGGCTGACCCTTGTTTACTAGTGCCAGTATGGCTTGTAGCTGCTGGAGGTCGCAAGCTTTGTAAGCTTTGACCGCAGCGAGAAAGAACTTCTTGTCCTCCTCCGTGTAGTGCGGGTTGAGGTCTGGGTGGAGTCGCTTGACGAGAGTTTTGTAGATCTCCTTGAGCTCTTCACTCTCCTCACGGGTGAGTCGCGGGGCATCCCAATAAGCTTGTGCCGCCTTGAGCTGGTCCAGCTTTTGCTCCAGGAGCCTACGATACTCGATGCGCTGCTGCGCCATCTGCTTGTCTACCTCGACGAGGTCGGGCGCTTG
This sequence comes from uncultured Porphyromonas sp., assembly GCA_902465775.1. The sequence goes on from CABQOJ010000038.1 coordinate 3,502, forward strand.
GTCACGATTGATGTAAGCCTGTAGGAGCGAGCGCCGCAAGCGTAGTGCCGCTATGGAAAGGCCTAGACGCAACTGGGTGTACAGCAGCTTGCCGAAGTAGTGCATGTAGAGCGCCGATAGGTGGGGCGCCTCGTGATCCGTCATATTCTGATACTGGGATACGAGCGTCGTGTAGGCTGCTGCGAGCATGTCGTACTGCTCTCGCAGCATCTGATACTCCGGGGAGCATGCTAGCTGGTCCGTGTTTGTCATCGCATTCAATCTGTTAGCGCTACTAAGGTAACGCTTTTAGCGCAAAGAGCCTAGCCGCTCGACTTGCTGCCAGAAAGGTGTCGCTGCCACGCGCTCGGCCAGCGCCTCGGGGGTGATAGCGAGCGCCTCGGCTAGATGGGTGTAGCTCTCCGCTAAAGCCTCCCGATGGGTAAGCCCCTGGGGCAGTTCGTCTGTCTCAACAAGCAGCGCATGCGCCTCATAAGCTAGTTGCAAAGCAGCTGGGTCGTAGTGACGACCGAAGGAGAGCGCGAAGCCCTGGCTCAGCATCATCTGAGCTACCTCTCCCCTAGCCCGAAAGCCATGTAGCACCATCGGAGGGAGCTGGTCAAACTCTTGCGCCAGCTCTCTACGTATCTCAATCGTTTCGCTCCAAGCACGCACCGTGTGTAGGAGGATGGGACGATGTAGCTGACAGGCTAAGCGCATTTGCACCTCTAGCCAGGTTTGTTGCCCTGCGAGAGAAGCGTTGCTCCGCACCTTGTCAATGCCACACTCGCCGACAGCGACGATCTGCGGGACGGTCGCTAGGAGGCTTCGCATCTGATCGATGAGGTCTGACAAACGCTCCGCTAGGGGCAGAGACCAGGGGTGAAGACCTATCGAATAGAGTTGTCCCTCCTGGATCGTGACGCCACCGCTCCACTCCTCGTAGGTGAGTGAGCGAATGGCTAGCCCGTTCACCTCGTGGCTATGTGTGTGACAGTCTAAAAGCCCTCGGTGGCTGTGGTGTCGCTCGTGGATCATCGTCGTGGTGGCACGGGGTCGTAACCCACATGTCGATTGAATGGGTTACATCGTAAGAGTCTCCAGATGGTTAGCCAGGTCCCCTTGAGTGCGCCATGCACTCGTAGCGCTTCCAGTGCGTACTGCGAGCAAGTGGGTGTGAAGCGACAGCTGGGCGGTAGCAAGGGCGAGATACAAGCGCGGTAAAACTTGACGGGGTAGCTCAGCAAGCGGACCGCCAGTGAGGGCTGTTGCGGGTCAGCTTGATTAGCCTCATCAGCTTGGGTGGAAGGAGCTTTCGTCGTCTGCTCTGGATGATCGGGCGAAGCTTTCGCCACTGGGGACGTCGGGCTTGACTTGTCTATCTCCTTGACGATACGTGCTATGGCCCGCTCTACCGCTTGCTCTAGCTCAGAGTAGGTCGGCATCGTCTTAGCGACAGACTGAAGCGCTAGTCGCACGGTGCAGTGATGCTGGGTGGCAGCTTGCCAGAGCGGAGTCTTGTGGAGACGATAAGCTGAGCGGGTCATGCGCTTGATCCGGTTACGATCGACGGCATGCTTGAAGCGCCGCTTGGCAACCGAGGTCATGACAGCGACCTGCGCCTGTTCACTAGGGGAGTGCGTGGCGATAGGCTCGACGAGCCATACGACACGAATGGGATAAGAGACAAATGAGCGCCCCCGATCATGCAGTCGCTCTATCTCCTCACGCAGATAGAGTCGCTCACCTTTGGGTAGACGTTGGTTCTGGAGGGAGCGAGGGGTGCCTTCCTCCGTAGTCATCCCTCCTGCTCAACAAGGAAGTTGCTCAGCAGCTCGGGCATCGGTGGATCTTGACGACTGCCCGTAGACTTGATGTCCACTCTGAGCCCTAGCTCCTCGGCCCTTTGAGCAGTCTTGGGCCCGACGGTAGCGATGATCATATCCTCCTGCTTGAAGTCGGGGACATTCTCAAAGAGTGAGGTGATTCCGACGGGGCTAAAGAAGATGATCATATCGTAAGACAGTGGCTTCTCAAGCTCCAACTCACGAGGTATGGTGCGATACATGACCGACTTGGTATAGTCTATGCCGTCCTCTGTGAGTAGGTCGGAGAGCTTGGAGCTGTGCTCCTCAGCGACGGGGAGGAGATACTTCTCGCTCTTGTGCTTGGTAATGACCTTGACCAGATCCTCGGTACGTCCTGTCGGTGAAAAGAAGACTTTGCGCTTACGGTAGTTGACAAACTTCTGCAGGTATGGAGCGGACATCTCGGAGCTGCAGTAATACTTCATCGTATCTGGGATCGAGATGCGCATCTCTTTCATCAGCGTGAAGAAGTGCAGGATAGCAGTACGAGAGGTAAAGATGATGGCTGTGTAGTCCAACGGATTGATGCGCTGCTGGCGAAACTCTTTCGCTGCAACCGTCTCGACACGAATGAACTGCTTGTAGTCAAGCTCCACTTGATACTTCTCAGCAACTTCGGTGTATGGATTGGCCATCAGTGGGGCGGGCTGAGAAATAAGTATTTTCTTAATCCGTGACATACTCACAGGCAGGGTGCTAATGGTATACGATAGATTCTTTTATAGGATCAGCATTCCAAAGCCTACGAGATAGGCTAGAGGAGCCACTTCCTGGCTGCAAAGGTACAAAGAAATAAGCAAAGGAGTCACCCCCGCCTCCCCCAGCCATCGAGCTGTGGGCAGGATGATCGCAAGGCGCCATAAGAGAATGACAGCCACTGTGAGCCAAAGTGCGACCTCCTGCCAGACGCCCGCCAGTAGTAACAAAGAGCTTATGTAGAGGGGCAAGGGCCATAGCCACTCCAAGATGCTGTAGTGACGTATCCAGTGTAGGTAAAAGGCGGAGTCGAGGTAGATCCCCGCCAGCAGACGGTTGACACCTAGATAAAGCCCGCTCAGGATCAGACTACCGAGGGCTAGAGCGCCTACCTGCGAGAGGGTCGTCCAGAGATCGCCTGTGGGGGAGCCACCATAGTAGCGCAAGAGCAGATAGCCTGTCACGCCGACCAGCAGATGCCGCTGTAACCCGCCTAAGATTGCGTAGGTGCCGACAGAGACCCGGTGTACTAAGCTGCGAAAGAAGATGTGTCCTCTATCATATAGTAGCGCATCTACCGAGCGAGACATGAGAGAGCCGACCCACATCTGCATGAGTGCTGGGAGCAAGAGCAGCATGAAGAGTAGCAGTAAGATGATATCCTCAGCTCCCCGATCTACCCCAAAAGGGGTCAATGTCCATACCCCGACCGAGCTATCCATACACGCAAGACTATCTACAGAGTGGCTAGATGAGCGAGCAACTGTGCTACCTGCCCCTCCAGCTCCTGAACGCCATCATTCTGGATCTGATAAAGCGGCAGCTCTGGATGCTCCTGCTGAAGGGCGGCAAAAGAGTAGCTCGCCTGGCGATCGATCCGTGCTTGTACCTGCTCGAGCGAAGCACCGTCACGCTTCTGGACACGAGCTACACGTACCGCCTCAGGAGCTGTCACGACGACCACAGCGTCGCAAAGACGATAGAAGCCTGACTGCCATAAGATGGCACTCTCTAGGACGACCCACCCCTCGGGGGCTTGCTGCTCCCTAGCCCAAGCCTTTAGCTGGTCAGACACATAGGGGTGAATGATCTGCTCTAGATCATGCAATAAGGAGCGCCCTTCATCAGACGGTGCGAAAACTTTGCGAGCGATCTCATCGTAGCGAGGCTTTCCTTCCGCATCGTAGACCTCCGAGCCTAGCAACGCCATGACCTGCTGACGCACCTGCTCACTATCGGTGTAAGCCCTCCGCGCCACCGCATCACTGTCCATAAGGGGAAGCCCAGACTGGACAAGCTTTTGACCCACGAAACTTTTGCCCGCACCAATCCCCCCTGTCAGTCCTAAGATACGAGGGGGCGCTGATGTGATGCGTTGCTTTTCGCTCATGATGCGGTAGCCACTACGGCTCACGGCTCGGCAGTCTCTAGGATATACTGCACCGCCTTGGGAGCTACGGTAGCACGCGCCACCCAGTCGGGTAGGCCCTCGACTCTTACGGGGAGCATCTCGGGGCGCTTCTCCCCATTCTGCTCAGCTTCTGAGATCTGACTCAGATCCACCACTACCGAGACCTTGTCTCCGATAGGCTTATTGTAGTCCGATATCGGCATCGTCAAGGTCAGAGAGACACGCGCTGGGAGGAGCTTGGCGACAAAGCCAGTTGGCGTGTTAAGAGCTACGGCTGGTAGTTCGATGCGTCTCTCCGTGAGCTCGACGACAGAGATCTGTAGCTGCACACTGTCGGGAGAGCTATGCACGTTGGGGATCTCTTCGAGAGACACCCGCACCGTTTTGTCTTGCGACAACTCCTTGTAGAGCAATCCTTTGGTGCGCACTTCGCTAATCCCCTCGAGCGCCTCACGGCTACCATACAGCTCGACCGTGGTCGGAGTCATCGTGAGCGGGAGGACCATATAACCATCCTTGGCTGAGGCCGACACGCGATTGATGACTGGCACCTCTTTTCTCTGGAGAGGAAATGCGCGTAGCGAGATCTGATTGGGGTAGATCTCACGAATCTGCACGGCGCTCCCGAGGCTCTCACGCACCTTCTGTGTCAAGATCGCATTGCTAAAGAGGACGCGTCCGCCCTGGGGTATCCGCTGAGGCATCGATAGCTTGATCGGAGTCACCCCTTTCATCCAGCGAAAGAGCAGCTGCGAGCCTTTTGCCGAGACGCTAACGTCCAGCATAGCCGGTTGCTCGCCCTCTAGACCGATCGCCTTCGGCATCTCCTCGTATACGATGGGGATGTGGACGATCGAGGTCGTGCCACGGGAGAGCGTCTGCATAAACCATAGGGCGGTCGCTAGGAGTACCCACACAGCGATCGCCAGCAGTCGTTTCAAGCCAGGGATACGCTGCTTACGCACCACAGGTTCTCCACCTGGGCGAAGCTTGGGGGGCAGATTGAGTCGCACTGCTCTCGTTTTAGCAGTTCGGGGAGTCTACTAGCGTGCGTTAGGATCCGTGCCGTTCGGATATACGGAGCTCTTGGCGATCTCTATGCAGACATCCCTTGCTATCTCCACCTCGAAGGTCTGCTCATTCACCTTACGGACCACGCCATGCACACCGCCAGCGGTTATGACAGAGTCGCCCACAGCGATTGCATCACGTTGCTGCTGCAGTTTCTTCTGTCGCTTGCTCTGAGGGCGAATGAAGAAAAGCCAGAAGATCAAGATGATGACTACAAAGAATACGAGCGAAGTCCATGCAGGCGCTCCCTGTGGTGCTGCCTGTGCAGGCTGTGCTGCCTGTAGAAGGAATATATTCATAGGTATCTATAGTTGATGAATTCAATTACTTCTGCAAACTTACAAAAAACCGACCGCATAGCGTAGCTTTGCCCCTCCTCTCCGTCAATTCCGCAGATCTCACGAGTGACGATGTCGCGGCGTTGAGTCTATAGAAGCCTCTTGCATCTAGCAAGGGGCTTTTTTCGTATGACTTGTCCCGTGCGTCCGTTGTCAAACGACAAGACGTGTAACGGTTGTAGGGACGCACGGTCAAGTAATCGCTGTCGAACCAGCCGACGAGTAACGGTTGTAGGGACGCACGGTCTGTGCGTCCGTCCCCGTTAAAACCACGGACACCGTAACCTTTGACACAACGGACGCACGACCGTGCGTCCCTACAACCGTTACACGTC
>CABQOJ010000039.1 GCA_902465775.1 uncultured Porphyromonas sp.
GAGCCTGTCTGGTGAGCCTTGGCACCCGTGACGACGATACCGTCGGGGCGTATCTCGTTGATGTGTACGTAAAGGTCTGGATCCTCCTGCTGTGAGGGAGAAAGGCTGCGATCGCCCTTAGGATCGGTCATAGCACCGTCCACGACGAGGTCGTTGTCCTGACAGTACTGGACATAGTCTCTGAAGCGCTGGTGGTAGTTGGTACCGCACGCCTCATCCATCTCGTAGGTGGTAGACCAGATAGCGTTGAAGGCATCCATCCCCACACAGCGCTGGAAGCAGCTAGCGGTCTTCTGCCCAAGGAGACGCTGCATCTTGACTTTTTTGACCAGGTCTTCGGCACTTTGATGAATGTGGCAGAAGCGATTGATCGTCTTGCCCGTGATGTTGGAGGTAGCGGTCATCAGATCTTTGTACTCCTCCTGCTGAGCCAGCTCATAGGTCATCGCTAGCGAATTGAGAGAGGGGCGGATCATGGGGTGGTCGACAGGGTTGTCGATCTTCTTGCCCATGAAGTAGACGTTTAGATGGAGAGCTCTAAGGCTCTCGATGTACTCTTCGCGTGTTTTCATAACTTCTTTTCTGTATAAAGTGAATAGAATCGTCGTGTGTCCGAGTAGGACCCTCGAGATACAGAGCAGAAGTCACGGGCGAGGTCACTAGCCTACAGCTTGAAGCTGGCAGTAGGGTGTGACCGATGACGGTAGATACAACGAGAGGGAGCCTCATAGCCAGCCTCGCTGCTATGGACTCTATCGTACGCACTATGTGAAGTCGTAGCTGTCCCGCTGTCAATCTTTTCATTTCCTAGCTCTGAAAACAAAAGTCCTATGGCACAGGCAGGTCTTCTGACTTCTCCCTAGTTCGTATAGCTCACATCGAGTCGTACAAAACGGGCGATACCCTGGGTCTTCCCATAGCTACCTACGGCACCTTCACGCGAAGGCTAGTAGGGGTCGTGCTACAGTGACATCATAATGCAGGGGCGCACTTCAGGAGTTACAGCTGAGAGTACAGTCTTGGCTTCGCACCAAGTTCCCTATTCAGACGGGGTGACAAGAGTGGTTGTTCCTCGTACACCTATGCACCGCAAAGGTACATAATATATTCTAATCCCCACTCATAAGTTTGGTCAGAAAAATGGGCATCCTTCGTAGGAAGGCCCGACGAGTATAGTGATAGGTGCTCTAGAAGGCGTTGAGACAAGCAGTACAAGCGAACTTCGCGACCTCGAACACCTTGATGCGGTCTATCCCCTCCGAGGAAATCCGAAATCCCCACGGAGGGATTTTTGATTTCGCATAGAGGCGCAGGAAAATAGCTCCGAAGTTTGATTTCATTCTTCGGAAGTTTGATTTCATTCTTCCGAAGAATTTTCTCATTCCTCGGAGGAAATAGAGATTTCGCACCGAGCTTTTCGGGATTTCCTCCTGAGGCAGCAGAAGTTAGAGGTGAGAGATTCGAGGTTAGAAGGGGCAGATTGGGGTTCCTATAGGAGATTTATACGAGGGATTTGTGGTGATGAGGCGGGACAAGGCATTTGCTTTTTTAGGGGGGATTGTCTAACTTCGCCATTCGGCGGTTTCTAGCGATACACACTGGAGCCCCTCCCCCTTTATGGCACAGTCACAAACACTATAACGTAAACTATGAAAAGACTACTACCCGCTCTGCTAAGCTTATTAGCACTACTCTCTCTCCCGATGTATGGTCAGGAGAGCGTCATCAAGTTGACGACTCACATGAAGCCCACGGACCGCTTCAACATCTCTATCAAGTGCGATGGCACGCCGAAGGTTGTGGGGGCCTCTGGTATGGAGAGTGGAGGATCTCCCAGGTATGACGGATCTGTCAATTACCAGCTCTCTGTCAAGCAACCTGAGCTAACGATCACTGGTACAAATATCACGCTCTGTACACTAGGTCAGGACAGCATCTACTCTCTCGATATCACGGGATGTCCTACACTCGAAGAGCTCACTTGCCCAGACAACTATCTTACCGAGATCGATCTGAGCAAGTCGGTCAATATGAAAACCCTCGTATGCTACAACAACGACATTACGAGCCTCGATCTGAGCGCCTGCCCCAAGCTGTATCAGCTCGATTGCAACGCAAACCCTGTAGCAGCCCTTGACTTAAAAGCAAATAGTGAGCTCGTCTTCCTCACTTGTGGCTCGACGAAGGTTCAGAAGCTGGACCTCTCTGGCTGCACCAAGCTTGAGGAACTGATTGCACCAAACACTTCCGTAGAAGAGATCAATCTCACAGGTCTCGCCCAGCTGACGAAGGTCATCTGTAACCAAAACGGCAAGCTGCGCAAGCTAACCCTCGCAGGCAATACTGCGCTAAGTACTCTCGAAGCTAGCGACTGTGCCATAGAGCAGATAGACATCTCCGATGCGACGGTACTCACCTACTTGACCCTGGGCAATAATCAGCTCTCTACCTTTACAGCCTCCAATCCTTCCGTAGAGTCCATTGACTTGAGAGGTAATAAGCTACAGGAGATAACCCTCCCTGAGTGCAAGAACCTCCAGGTTGTCACGCTCTACAATAACCTCATCAAGGGGGCTGCTATGACTGCCTTTATGAATTCCCTGCCAGAGGCTAAGAAGTCTGCTTACTTCCGCGCTCCTAAGATCGAGCTGATCGCCACGGACAATCCTCAAGAGCGCAACATCTGCCTCGTCTCTGACGTCAAGATCGCCACGGACAAGGGGTGGGAGGTCTTTGGCAATGAAGAGGCGACATCAACTGTCGCTCCCTATGCAGGGGCTACTCTTTACCCAGTCAAGCTAGAGGTTGGAAAGCATGGTAAGGCTCAGCTCACAGGTGCTGACAATCTGACGGCAATCCCTGAGCGTACCGAGCTAAAGCTCACGATGACACCCGATGAGGGCTATGTCGTAGATCGTGTCTACTGCAACCACAAGCTACTAGAGGTCGAAGGCAATGAGCTCCCCATCGTAGTGAGATGAGAGACACTGGTAGAGGTCTTCTTCAAGGACCCAACAAGCATCCAGACGATACAGGAGGGTGCCACGCTAAAGCTCTTCCCAACAGTCGCTGATCAGCTACTCACCGTCACGGGGCTGATGCCACAGGAGCAGATCTCCATCTACAGCATCTCCGGCGTATGCCTTGCGACGATCGAGGCGGACACACAGGGTACAGCTACTGTGGAGCTCTCTGCTTATCCTTCGGGTGACTACCTACTACAGCATCAAGGTGGGGCTGCTCGCTTCGTTGTCAAGCACTAATCAATGAGACGAAAAAAGATATGAAGCGACTACCTCTCTTCCTTTCGACACTCTTGCTCTGCTCAGCTCTCTCGGGAGCTGCGCAGACGCAGAGCGAGCCGTATGCTGGCGATGCTAAGATCGTCATCACTACCGATGCTGCCGTGGGCGATAAACTGAAGGTCCTGATCGACTCTCCCGCTGATGCCAAAAACGTATGGATAGATCTCAACAACAACGGAGTCTGTGATCCTGGCGAGCGCTATGAGTACATTCAGTATCGGTACAAATCCTTTACGATCTCATCGCAAGAGCCGATTACCATCCATGGGGAGATCTCCTATCTAGATATCTCTAACAATAAGTTGACCAAGCTCGACCTGACGGCTGCTAGCAAAGCCTTGACAGCTCTCTACGCTCATCATAATCAGATCACTGAGCTAGACCTTGCAGGGATGAGTAATCTCAATATGCTATCGCTAGACTCTAACCAGCTGACCCAGCTAGATGTCAGTAGTAATGAGAAGCTCTTTATGCTCTCTGCGACAGACAATGCGCTAGAGTCTGTGACGCTCTCGAGCGCTCCCACATCATTCATCACCCGTGTCTATCTTTATAACAATCGCTTGTCGAGTGAGACTGTCCACAAGCTCATCGAGCGGTTGCCACAGCGTCAAGTTGCTGACAAGGCTCGCATCCACCTGCTAGACAGCACCAGCCCGACAGAGCAAAACAAGTGTGCACCAGAGGACGTAGTGCTGGCAAATCAGCGTGCTTGGAATATCTACGACTGGCTCGGTGGCGAAAACGAAGGACGCAACCCCTATGCTGGTAGTCATGTCGCCACGACGCCTGTATACAATGATGCCGCACATCGTCCACACATCGTCGTAACGGAGGGGCGCATAGAGCTTACCGACCTAGCGCCTAGCACTCAGATAGAGCTATGCTCCATGACTGGCATCTCTGTCGCTACTGCTGAGAGCGATAGCTCAGGCTACGCAGAGATCTCCACAAGGCTACTGCCACAAGGGGTCTATCTACTGCACAGCGCAGGCTGGACCGAGAGACTGCTCCTCTAGCATCTAACTTCTAACCTCTAATCTCTAACCTCTAATTTCGTATCTTTGCGGGTGTATACCTTCACAGATCACTATGTCGCAACTGAGCAATAGACCTTTGTCAGATACGTTGGAGCTTACTTCTCTAGGAGATGTGGGCGAGCGTCGTGTCGTCATCGTGGGGCACAAGTCGCCTGACGGGGACTGCATAGGCAGTGCCTTGGGACTGCGTAGCTATCTGCTGGCACGGGGCGCTGACGAGGTCTCTATCATGGTGGTGGGGCGCATGCCGGACAATCTGCTCTGGCTCCCAGGGGCTGAGACGATACATCAGCTCTCAGCGCAGAGCGACCTAGAGCCGATACGTCAGATATTGGCTCAGGCTAGGCTACTGCTCCTAGTGGACTTCAACCATCTGGGGCGTATCGGCAACCCGCTTGAGGGCTTGGTCGCAGAGATCGTGGGCAAGCCCGAGGTGCGCTCCGTCATGATAGATCATCATCCAGAGCCTGAGATGGGGCTGGTCGATGAGATGTATAGCGACACGTCGGCCTGTGCTACGGGCTTTCTCATAGCGAAGCTACTCGGTGGCGGTGAGTCACGAGAGCTAGAGCTCTATGGCGGTGCCGATATGGCGACCTGCCTGCTGGCTGCGACCTACACGGATACGGGTCTCCTGCGACATGGGCAGATTACGCCGACGCTCTTTAGGACGATCGCTCACCTCCTAGAGGTCGGAGCGAGACATGAGGAGATCGTGCTACGGATCTTCAAGAGCGACAAGCTGAGCCGTCAGCGGCTCCTCGGCTACATCATCAACGAGCGCACGACCTACGACTTAGATTTAGGGGTGACGGTCTTTACGCTCAGGCAGGAGGACTTTGACCGCTTTGGCATAGAGCCGGGAGATACAGAGGGCCTAGTCAATGTGCCCCTTGACGTGGCGGGTATACGAGCTGTCGCCTTCCTTCGCGAGCAGCGCGATCCCGACGAGCCAGTCAAGATATCGCTTCGCTCGCAGGGCAACTTGCCGGTCAATGAGGTGGCGAGCAAGATCTTTGGCGGGGGCGGACATCTAAACGCTGCGGGCGCTGAGTATCAGGGCACGCTATCAGATGCGCTAGCACTCGTGTGGGAGGGATTGCGCCAGCTTGTGCGGGACTACCCGGAGGCTAGAGATTAGAGGTTAGAGATTAGACATTAGAGACTAGACAATAGAAATATGAAAGCAACAAACCATACCTTCACCGCTCTCGTGACGCTTGTCATGATGCTCCTACTAGGGCAGGGCGTCCTGACTAGCTGTCGCGATAAGCAGCACATCAAGTCGCTCTCGGAGATGCTACGTGACGAGAAGAAGATAATCGACAACTTCATTCAGGAGCAAGGGATGAATGTGCAGGAGGGTGTCGAGGAGCAGCGCGAGTTTGACCCAGGCGTGTGGTACAAGTTCCCCAACGGGGTCTACATGCAGGTCATCAACAAAGGGACCGAGCTGGCGACGCCTGAGCGGACGCGTGTCATGCTGCGGATGAAAGGTCGCTTCATCGCACCGGACTACAACCCTGCCTTCGACAATCTATCGAAGGGCTACCAGCAGTCTACGGAGTTTATCTACATTAACTCCCGCGACCGCAACGGCTCTATCCACTACAAGCTGATCCAAGAGCAGTTCGGTCACTCGATCGACGCACTGATGTGTGAGGGTGTTGCCTATCCGCTCACGATGGTGGGCAATGGCGCTAGGATACGTCTCCTCATCCCCTTCCTCCTCGGGCCCGACGTGGCATACAATGCGGGTGCTCCGATGTACTGCGAAGAGGTCTGGTACCAGTTTGTCGAGGAGGCTTAGCCTGCTCCAGCATCTTTGGCGCTACCAGGCGCAAGCTACTCGTTTTATTGCAACAACACACTTAATCAATACTATGACGGTCATCAAATCAATCTCTGGAATACGCGGTACGGTCGGGGGCTCTCTGACGGACGGCTTCAACCCTCTGACGATAGCGCACTTTGTCGTGGGATATGCTCAGCACATCAAGCTATACGAGTCTGTCAGCAGACCAACTATTGTGGTGGGACGCGATGCCCGCCTATCGGGCGAGATGGTTCAGCAGGTGGTCATCGGCACGCTCCTCGGCATGGGTTGCGATGTGATCAACATTGGTCTGGCTACGACTCCGACCACTGAGATGGCTGTCCTAGGGCATCGTGCTGACGGTGGCATCATCATCACCGCTTCGCATAACCCGATCCAGTGGAACGCGTTGAAGTTCCTCGGAAGCGATGGCACTTTCCTCAATGTGGATCGTGGCAACGAGGTGCTTCGTCTCTCGGAGGATCACACGGTTCCCTTTGCTTCGGTCGAAGATTTGGGACAAGTCATCTCGACCGACTCCTATCTCAAGAAGCACATCGACGCAATCCTCGCACTGCCCGAGGTGGACGTGGAGGCTATCCGCAAAGCTGAACTGACGGTCGCCTACGACCCGATCAACTCGGTCGGCGCTATTGCTCTGCCTCCGCTCTTTGAGGCGCTTGGCGTCAAGGAGTGGAGAGGAATCAACGACACGCCCGACGGAAAGTTTGCCCACAATCCCGAGCCTCTGCCTAGCAATCTCGTGGATCTCTGCGAATTGGTACGCATAGCACATGCCGATGTGGGCTTTTCGGTAGATCCAGACGTGGATCGCCTAGCGATCATTGACGAGACGGGCCACCCCTTTGGCGAGGAGTACACACTGGTCTCTGTCGCTGACTACCTCCTCGGCTATCATGAGGGAGGGAACACGGTATCTAACATGAGCTCGACACGCGCTCTGCGAGACATCACTGAGCAGTATGGCGGAAGCTACATGCCCGCAGCTGTTGGCGAGGTCAACGTGGTCAAGCGTATGCGAGAGACAGACGCACTCATCGGTGGCGAAGGCAACGGCGGCGTCATCTATCCTCGTCTACATGCTGGACGCGATGCACTCGTTGGCATTGCGCTCTTCCTAACTCACTTGGCGAAGAGTGGCGAGACGGTGAGCCAGCTACGTAAGCGCTACCCCGACTACGCCATGTGTAAGCGTCGTGTGGAGCTACCTGCGGGCACTGACGTGACGGCTCTCTTCGCTACTCTGGAGCGTGAGGTCGCTTCGCTGAATCCCCTGACGGAGGATGGACTGAAGATTGACTTTGAAGACTCGTGGGTGCAGGTACGTCCCAGCAATACGGAGCCGATCGTCCGGGTATACACGGAGGCTCCTACGGAAGAGGCTGCCTCTGCATTGGCTGATGAGTACGTCTCGCTCGTGGAGCAGCAGCTCGCTCGCAAGTAGCCTATGGCAAGAAGTCGCAAAGAGCCGAGATATCTAGACGATGTACTCATCGAGCGGATGGGTGCCGAGGGACAATGCGTAGCACATGTCGAGGACAAGGTGCTCTTTGTCCCTTATGCGGCGCCAGGCGACCGTTGTCGCATACGTGTCGGTCGCTCCAAGCGAAGCTATATGACGGGCACCATCGAGGAGCTCCTGGAGCCTTCGCCACTACGTGTGGAGCCTCGCTGCAAAGTCTTCGGAGCGTGTGGCGGGTGCAAGTGGCAACAGCTACCTTACGACGAGCAGCTCCGTGGTAAGGCGCAACAAGCCGCGGACGCTATGACTCGCATCGGACATATAGCCATCGAGCACACGGAGCCGATCGTAGGCTGCGAGGATCCGTGGCACTACCGCAACAAGGTCGAGTTTACCTTTAGCAAAAAGCGCTGGCTCACCGAGGAGGAGCTCAAGAGCCTTCCCGAGGAAGCGAGCGAACAGGAGCTTTGCGGGGTCGGCTTTCACAAGGCGGGGATGTTTGACAAGGTACTAGACCTGCATGGCGTGACCTGTCAGATAGCCGACCCGATAGCTTCGGAGATACGAGACTACCTCAACGACTACTGCCTGGCGCGCTGGGAGGAGTACCCCTACTATGACCAGAGAGCGCACGAAGGCGTAATGCGAACGCTCCTAATCCGCACCACAACGCTGGGCGGGCTGATGGTTTTGATCGCCTTTGCCGAGGGAACGGAGGAGCTGCGCGTGCAACTGCTAGAAGCGCTACGTCTGCGCTTCCCTCAGATCACGTCGCTCTACTATATGGTCAATACGAAGCTTAACGACAGCCTCGCCGATCTCCCGGCACAACTCTACTGCGGTGCGCCATACATTGAGGAGAATATGCACGGCTTGCGCTATCGTATCGGGCCTAAGTCCTTCTACCAGACGAATAGTCGTCAGGCGGAGCGACTCTACGAGAAGGTGCGTGAATACGCTCAGCTCAAGGGCGATGAAGTGGTCTACGATCTCTACACGGGCGCTGGAACGATCGCCAATTACTTGGCGCAAAGCTGTCGCTCCGTCATCGGGATCGAGTATGTGCCCGAGGCGGTCGAGGATGCTTTTGTCAATAGAGATCAGAACGGTATCACGAATGCTACCTTCTACGCTGGCGATATGAAGGCGATCCTGACCGATGACTTCGTCGCAGCGCATGGACGTCCCGAGGTACTCGTGACCGATCCGCCACGTGCTGGCATGGACGCCCCCGTCGTGGAGGTGATCCTGCGGGCGGCTCCTCAGCGCATCGTCTATGTCAGTTGCAATCCAGCGACCCAGGCACGAGACTTAGCACTCCTCATGGTTGAGGGGCAGTACAAAACCGTGAAGGCTTGCGCTGTCGACATGTTTCCCCACACGCATCACGTGGAGCACGTCGTACTGCTGGAACGCACAGAGTAACAAGAGAAATATAAATAGCAAGAGAGGGAGTCCCCGTGGTGGGGCTCCCTCTCGTCGCTTCTGTTCAATTTACAACTAAAACTAATCACAAA
>CABQOJ010000040.1 GCA_902465775.1 uncultured Porphyromonas sp.
GCAGAAAGCATCGCCCTATGGACACCCTTACACCGTGCAAAGGTAGAGCGTAATCCTTAGAGCAACAATACCAAATAGTAGGTAATCTGTTGTATATTAAAGCGATGCGAACGTTCAGCACCTATCGTTCGAAGCCTCCTCCCCTCAATTGATTGAATTCTGAATACTATAAGTAGGGAGATGCGCCCAGATACTGCTTTCTCACGAGGAAATTGAAATTCTCCAGGGAGCAATCGGCAAATTCCTCGGAACTTTGATTTCTTTCCTCCGAAGTTTCATTTCGTTCTTCCGAAGTTTCATTTCATTCTTCCGAAGTTTCATTTCATCCTTCCGATAAAATGAGAAATATCTCCGTGAAGATTTTCAAATTCTTCCGAGGAAATCTTCGCACAACTCCACATTTCAGCCGATTACTCAGTTTTCTAGAAACAATTCTCCCTTTATTTCGCCATTTTATCTACATCATACAGCTAACAATCAAACAGTTACGGCAATTTGCGCCGACAACTGTTTTTTTTTGTTAAACATTTCGTACCTTTGCCAGTGAAGTTACTAAGGAGCCTCTGCTCCATTTCAAAAAGACATAACAACAATCAGATGAGATAACCCTATGGGACGCAAACGATCGACACCAATACCCGGTCTCTCCTTCTCATGGCAGAGAGCCGTAGGCGTAACAAAGCTCAGACAGCGAGTATCTCGGCGCACAGGTATCCCAACGAGCAAGAGTGGTCTGAACCAAAAGATAGGCCGTGGCATCCTAAAGAAACTATTCGGACGATAAAACAAACCTATAACACGATAAATCCTATGGACAAAATCAAAGTATTTGGCAAAGCCCAAAACCGCACAGCGCTAGGCATCGTACATGCTTACATGATTATGTATCCACATGCGACCCTAGCAGACCTGCGCAAAGCATTTCCTAATGAGCTAAACCCTGACAAGGGTGTCCCAGAGACCTTTATATATGCAGAGGAAAAGGGGACTACAGCTAATTGGGACGGTTACTTTAAGGCTCCCGACGAACTACTCACGACGGGTGACGGCAAGAAAGTCGCTCTCGTCAGTATGTGGACCAAACCGAGCTTCGAGAGAATCGTACGTCATGCTACACAGTATGATATTGTGGTAGCAGAGTTTGAAAAAGCTGGACGAGTTGGCGAGAAGGGAGGCTTCCGACTAGAGTATCTCAACGGCTACATCCCCCCAGTGGCTAAGAAGAAAGGACTCCCCTGGTGGCTCTGGCTCATCATCGCACTACTCCTCATCGGTGGCGTCACCGCATTCTTCCTGCTTCGTAAGCCCAAGGTGGTCGAGGTCGAGAAGGTAGTCACAGTCGAGAAGGTAGTCTATCGAGATCGTGTTGAGAAGATTGAGAAAGACTTCAATGCCGCCAAGTTTGTCCAGGGGAAAGCAGATCTAACAGACGAGACTAAGTTTGTCCTCCATGACCTAGCCAAACTGATGGAGGAAAATCCTGACCTAAAGCTCAAGATCGAGGGCCACACCTCAGAGGAGGGCGATGAGGCCTTCAATCAGCGCCTCTCAGAGGAGCGAGCTCAAGTCGCTGTAGACTTCCTCATCAGCCAAGGCATCTCGGCAGACCGCTTGCAAGCTGAGGGTAAGGGATCTAGTGAACCGATTGATCCAAACAACCCAGATGTCAATAGGCGCACTGAATTCATTGTCATAGAGTGAGCTCTCAGAGGCTCACCATCACAACGCAACTAATAACCAACTAAGTAATACTACAATGGCAGTAAAACGAACTAAATCAGGTAAAATCGACAAGCGTACCAAGGAAGGTAAGGCTATGCTCGAAAATCTAGCAAAGGCTCGCGCAGCAGCCGCAAGAAAACGTCGTCAAGAAGACGCTAGTCTACTCAGACGTATCAAACGAATGCTCAAATAAAAAAGACAACGACAGAACTATGAAATCAGATATAAAGAATGTAGCAGCTTTTCTAGCTGTAGCCATCTGGGCAGACGGCGTATACTCTGAGGAGGAAAACGAAATGCTTACGGACATCGCTGAGGCGCTTGGCGTAGACTCCGCAACTCTCATCCAGCAGGTACAGGAGGCGGTCGCCACGCTAGAGGATAAGGATGACGACGCTATCCAAGAGTACCTCATCGACAACGCTTCGGCTATCGAAGAGGATGAGACCAAGCGACTCTTGCAGTGCGCTATCGAGATCGTCATGGCAGACAACGTTGTCACACTGGATGAGGTGCAGGTACTCTTTGACCTAGCTGACGCTATGGGCGGAGAGGTCGAGCATGCCGATGTGACGCTCATGCTACTAGACCTCGTTAAGTACAGCCCAGAGATCGAAGTCGAGTTCTAATAATACTAATAACCAATAACTATAACAACATGGCAGACTTTCGCATTGACAGCCGCATGAAGGTTAAGACCCTCAAGGCAAACTTTAAGAAAGAATTTGGAGCTACGCTCCGCGTCTACACGACGGAAAATTGTAAAGCAATGGCCGATGACGAGGCTACAATCGGATCTCTCATGACCTCCTCCGCAAAGGGTGGTGTGCTGACCGTAGGTGGCAACCTAAGAGTCGGTAACTTTGAGAAGAAGATTGCTGAGCTATACGGCGTAGGCGTGCAAGTGGCCAATGCCAAGAACACCGAGCTCAGTAGCGACGATATCACACTAGTCGCTGCAGGCAAGAAGTAACCTAAGTAGATGTCAATGGAGCACTACTCCTCAATAGTGTCTCCATTGACTATCGTCTCACCCACACGTGGCTAAGCCATATCCCCTATGAGCAAGAAGAAGATTATAACTTACATTGTCCTGGTTCTCATCGGCATCGGATTCATTGGTGATTGTGTTAATAGGAGACAAAGGAATAAACTCTATCGTGAGCGGGTAGAGGAACTGGAGCAGAACTTCAACGATGTCAAGTTCGCTAAGGGCAAAGCTGACCTAACCAGAGAGGCGCAGCTCGTCTTATGCGACCTGGCTAAGTTTATGGAGAGTCATTCAGGCCTAAAGCTCAAGCTAGAAGGGCACACTTCAAAGGAAGGCGATGAGACCTTTAACCAACGGCTCTCAGAGGCTAGAGCTCAGGCAGCTGTGGACTTTCTCATCAGTCAAGGGGTCTCTGCAGAGCGACTGAAAGCAGAGGGCAAAGGATCCACAGATCCTATAGACTCAGACAGTCTAGAGGTCAACCGTCGCACAGAGTTTGTCGTGATAGAGTAAGTCTCACAAGCTAACAACTAAAACCTAACGAAACTATGGCACGGCGAACAAAGCTCGGAGATCTAGATATGCGATTCAAGTCAAGCCATAGGATCGTAGCTCGGAGGAACTTCTTCGGATGCCTAGGCTCAGGCCTGTCAGCTCCATTTATATTGTTGTGGAAACTGATTGTATTGCTTGGGAACCTGATACGAACTGTGGCTGTGAAGGCTTACACGCAGATCCACAATTCTGTGACATGGTACTCTAGCAGTATCAAGTTACTCCGCCGTGAACTTGGGCCGAAGAATTTCCGTCTCTGTCTCAAAGTCATTCTTGTCTCATCTTTCATCCTAAGTTTTGTTCTCCTCATTATTCTTGCGCTGATATCATTGGCAACCTATTCTTCTTAAGCATTCACTCTATCCATCTAGAGAGTTATTAGACCCATTCTTATGAGTACGAAGAAGATTATCATTTATGCTGTTCTAGCCCTCATCGCACTAGCATTAGTCGGTAACGTAGTCAGCACGGCTTGTAGCAGTAGTGCTGTCAAGCAGTTTAAGAAAGCCCTCGAAGATGGCAATCTCACCGAAGCCTCCAAGTATATCGAGCAGATTGACGACAGCTCCGACAAGAAGCGCTGTGCGCTACGTCTGATACGCGTCTACCTAGAGCTAGATAACCCCAAGCAGGCTATCTATGTATACGAGGTCCTCACGCCATACCACGAAGGTCGAGATAATATTTCGTACTCCTTTAACACCTACGAGCGGGATGCCTGTAAGCTCTTCAGAGACTACTTAGTCAAGCATGGAGACTACGAGACCGCTTGGAACTACTACCCCCTAAAGGCTCTTGATGAAAACTATATAGGTAATGCCCCCTGTCTCTACGACTACATGAATGATGTCGTAGTGGCTATGTGCGCTGCTGGGCGACAAGATGAGGCTAGTCAGTTTGTACGGAGCAAGCTATCGTGGTTCGCCACCTATGTAGACGCAAGCAGTAGTCAGTACGCCAGTGAGTATGCAGCTTTCCAAAGTAATCAGGTGAGAGAGCGACTAGAGCAACTCATCGATGAGTCTTATAACTACTAGACGAAGAGAAGGAATGAAAGGTCTGTTACAGATACTCTATGGAGGTTTGCTCCTTTGCACTCTCCTGACTTGTGCTGGGTGTGGGCAAGGCAATAAAGAGGATGCAGAGCTTGACAAGATCTCTGAGCTAGAGCAGATGAAGTATGACAACATATCGCAAAAGCTAGACCTCCTCTGCTCAAAAGCTCAAAGTCCTCACTCCGATTTAGACTTACAGACGATCTATACTGAGTTAAGTCAGATTGAGTACGACTACAATCCTGACGGTATGGGCGAGCGTGCGCAGCAAAAGTGCCAGGAGCTCAAGGAGAGACTCGCTGTGCTACAAGCAGATCCGAGTAGTATACTACTGTCGTCACCCTCTGATGGGTCTAGCGCATCAGAGTCAACTTCTTCTTCTGGCAAGGGACTTATATCTAGGAGACACATGAAGGTAGACGCTGTCAAGCGTTATCCTTATTATCTCAAGGCTCAGGACCAGCTCCGCATCTCTTTGACTCCTCACGGCTCAGCGCTTGTCTCCCTCTTTGACATCAATCACCAGAAGCGTCTCAAGCAGTGGCACGTACAGAGTACTCTAGAGGAGCAGGTAACTATACCATCGGACGGCATCTATATGATAGAGTTACGACCCGATAGTGGGGAGCTTATCGCCGATATATCTCTCTCATACGAAGGCTCAGATAGCGACAAGCGACCACGCGTCTCGGAACGAACGGTTAGCTGTAAGCAAGGAGACTTCCTGGCAGAAGCCACTGAGAGTGTTCGAGTATCAACAGTGTTTAAAGAGCCTAAGAAAGTTGGACTTCGAGGCAATCTCAAGTCTTTCTTCTCAGGTAAGTCTCGAGCTTTGATATCCGTACCTGTACCTGCGGGGAGTGATGCCATACTATACTCTCTCCGTATATCTACCAATGAGAAGACAGCTCCCAGCGATGGCAAGTTTGCCGACAACTTATCCCTCGCTTCTAAGCAGATCAAGCTTTTGGGCATCAAGGTATACGAAAAGCGCACCCTCAGTAGTAGTGTCATCGACCGACTGCTCTTTAATACGCGTCCAGTTCGTGAGGAGGACGCCTTTTGCAATATGTATGTCTTGACCGATGCTACGCAAGCTAAGAAGTTTCAAGACGAGACAGCTTCCTCTGGGAACTATAAGTATGATGTAGAGCAGTCTCAGATGGGAACCCAATCTTGTAATGGTGAGCTCAAGCCCAAAGGGCGTAAGACCCTCTTCCTCGGCTTCGAAAACGAGCGCATGCGTTACGACAACTACATCTGGCTAGAAGTAGCCTCCTTGACACATACCAAGCAGTACACCCGACCAGTATATTTCACTAGATAATTCTTAAAACCAAACTAAAACCAACTAAAAGAACTATGGCAAAGAAAACAGTAACCAC
This sequence comes from uncultured Porphyromonas sp., assembly GCA_902465775.1. The sequence continues at coordinate 5,709 of CABQOJ010000040.1, forward strand.
AGGAGAGTACATCCTCAACAAACTAGACAACGGTAGTATCACCGTGTACCGCGTATACGACAACGTAAAGGGAGCCCTACGTGAGATAGCAGAGCAGGAGGGCTTTGAGTACGACAACGACTGGACGACACGCCAGTTCGGTTCTAAGCTGATGTCCTTCCTAGAGGATAGAGAGGGCTAGCACAGCGCCTCTGTAGTCATCCATCATAGATACAACAGAAGAAGCAAACTTATATCATGAGCAAAGAACACTATAAGAAAAAGATCATAGATCTACGTGCATCTATAGCAAGAGAGCGAGAGAAGAAGAAGCGAGACAATGAGTACTACGCAAGTAGAATCAGGAGTGCCTCGTCTCCCTCGTCAAAAGCCTCTTATCGTAAGAGCAAGATAGATAAATCCGCTTATCACGATCGACAGATCGAAAACTATAAGCGTCAGATCGAGAGTGCTAAGGCTAGCCTCAAGAGGTGTAAGTAAGGACGACAAAGACACACAACGTGTATACCGTACTTGTGACAGGGTTTGAACCGTACTGGAACTACCCTGAGAATTCATCGTGGGTGGTGGCTCAAGAAGTTGCCACCCACGATATAACTGGTATCCGTATCTGTACGGAGTTGATTCCGGTCAGCTTCTATAGAGTAGCGACGGCTCTTCGTAGGGCTATCGACCAGCACACTCCAGACCTAATCATCATGTTAGGACAGTCTGGAGGTAGCGATCGTGTCAAGCTAGAGCGTATCGCTATCAATATGATGGACTCCAAGCTCCCCGACAACGATGGCTATCTCCCCGATGAGGAGATCATCTATGCCGATGGTAGTTCGGCTCTATTCTCCAATACAGCAATCAAGGAGCTCCGCACCACCATCGAGCAACTCGGTATAAAAGTCAAGATCTCCAACTCCTGTGGGCTCTACGTCTGCAACCGCCTTTACTACGAGGCACTCTCGATCACTCAGAGCAGACCGTCCACGCAAGCTCTATTTGTACATCTTCCATACTATGAGGGTCAGCCCTCAGCAAAGCCTGCCAAGCCCACCATGCCTCTAACCGATATGGTGCAGGCTATTATAGCTATAATCAGACAACCCAGTGGGACGCATCAAGCAGTTTAAGCATAAGCTCGGGCAGGTCTTTGACGCCAACCTCGAGACTAAGCAGTGGGGTAATTATGTCGACTATACCATCGTCGGACTGATTATCCTGAGTACGCTCTCGGTCTTCATCTCCACCTTTGACATATCCGAGAGCTGTGAGCAGGTACTCCATGTGATAGACATCGTTACGGTCATCATCTTTACGATAGAGGTGTCGCTACGTATTTGGACTGCTGATGAGCTTAGTCCCAAGTACAAAGGCTTCTGGGGCAGGGTGCGCTACTGTCTCACCTTCTACGGTATGATAGATATACTCTCTACCTATACCTTCTATCTAGCATTCATCTTCCCGTTGCCCTATCAGGTACTCAAGTCCCTACGTGTCGTGCGTGTCTTGAGGATCTTCCGCTACATGCGCTCATTCCGACTGCTACAGCAGGCTATCGCCTCAAAGTTTAAGGAGATACTCATCTCTCTACAGGTTCTCATAGTCGTGACCTTGATGCTGTCGTTCGTACTCTTCTTCTATGAGCATGAAGCACAGCCCGACATCTTTAATAATGGTATGACTTCCGTCTTGTGGGCTTTTGCGCAGTACATAGGTGATCCAGGTCAGTTTGCTGAGACACCGCCAGTTACTCCCGTGGGGCAAGCAGTCGCCTTCGCCGTAGGAATCCTAGGCATCGCACTTTTTGCAATACCAGCTGGCTTGGTCGGAGCGGGCTTCTCGGAGACGCTGGAGGAGGAGGTGCACAAAGAGACTATTAAGAAGAATACAGAGAAAATGTTCAGCGCCTTCGAGCGAAAGCTAGACCGCCCGACAGGCTTTCAGATTGTGCCTCAGCATCTCTCTATATGTGATCTACAAGCTCGCATAGGACTTAAGGTGGGAGATATACTAGATGTCGTGGACGAGGCGGACAACTTTCGCCTGATTAACCTAGCCACCACTCAGACCATCGATGAGAGACCACAGGACAAACTCGCTGTAGAGCACTTTATAGTCAATAAGCCTTACGGCTACTATATAGACAGAGGATCTAAGGTGACGATCATATCACCCTCCAGTCTGGCTGACGCAGCCATCGGCAATTTCTCCTACTACCTGGCTCTGATCGGTGGATTTAACTATATCAGTCGCGAGGTCGGAGAGATGAGACCTTATAAGTCTTACTACTCTTTTGACAATCGTCAAGTCGAGCCCAATCTAGCTCAATACATGGAGGACCTGGAGGAACTCACCTCACGTCCTGGTAGCTGGACTTTGACCCCGCTCGTAGCTAGCGGTGCCAACGAGCCGAGCTATCCGACCATCTTCCACTTTTCTGCAGGAGGCGCTAAGGGCGACGAGAGCTTTACGGGAGACAATCTATTCGTGCAGGATATGGAGGGGTATCAAGCCTTTTATCAAGACTTGACCGCTGAGCTAGAGCAACGATTTGAGATGACTTCAGATCATCAAAGGTATCACAACTTGAGCTCGCCACGGCTCTTCGCTCGCCACTTTAGTGAGGGGCGAGGTTCTCACAACAACATAGTCCTACGTATCGCTTGGAGTGCCTGCCTGTGGGACTCGAGGCGTATAGCTATTGCGAAGACTATAGCCGATGCCCTAAATCGTCACTTCGAGAGCGATATAGATAAAGAATATTCCCCCGAGCTAAAGATCAAGCGAAGTGGATATTAAAACAGCAATACCAAATAGTCGGTAATCTTCTGTATATCAAAACAATGCGAACGTTCAGCATCTAGCGTTCGAAGCCTCCTCCCGTCAATTGATTGAATTCTGAATACTATAAGTAGGGAGATGCGCCCAGATACTGCTTTCTCACGAGGAAATTGAAATTCTCCAGGGAGCAATCGGCAAATTCCTCCGAAGTTTCATTTCATTCTTCCGAAGTTTCACTTCATTCTTCCGAAGTTTTATTTCGGGCTTCCGATCTATTTCGGCTTTTCTCGGTAGAGATTTGAGATTTCCTGGGGAGTTATTTGGCAAATACCTCGTGAAAGTCAGAAATTGTCGGTACAATGTGTCAGCTCCAGACGGCTTCTTTCCAGCACCCCAAGTAGGAATGGAGCGACTTGACTCAGCTTTTTGAACTTTGGTGTGCTGAGGGCTTGCTTCATTGGGAAATTAGGCGTAACTTTGTGGTACATATCCGATAATCCTAATCATTAAATCAAATGAAGACAAGTGAGATCATTGCCCAGCTAGAGGCAAAGCATCCAGGCGAG
>CABQOJ010000041.1 GCA_902465775.1 uncultured Porphyromonas sp.
AGAAGCTCATCAAGCTAGCTGACGGAGGCTTCAAGTACGCCTTCACAGTCACAGAGGCTACCACGATCAAGGCTACCTTCAAGCTCATTAATGCTATCGAGCAGTTGGCAGAGAGCCAGATCGCAGTCTACGTGACCAACGGAGGTACACGCCTCGAGGTAGCTGGTGCTGCTGAGGGTGCAGAGGTACGCCTCCACGACTACACAGGTCAGCTGCTCCTCACGAGCACGGAGCATGCCCTTGACATCAGCGCACTACCTGCCGGTGGTTACATCGTTCTCGTCGGCAACTACACGACGCGCATCGTCAAGTAAGAAGATCGCGTCATCGTCAAGTAAGAAGATCGCGTCATCGTCCGCAAATGGACGCTAGTACGACGCTCCCGCTAGGGACGTAGTACAGTAAATCTTTCCCGAGGGAGTATCGCCAGCAGAAGTGGTACTCCCTCGTTTTGTGCCCCTCGCTCAGTACCCTCTCCTTCCAACCTCTAATCTTCTCTCGGAGGAATTCCTCCAATAGCTCCCAGGAAAATCCCCATTTCCTCGGAGGAATGGAATAAAACTTCGGAAGAACGATCTGAAACTTCGGAAGAATCAAATGACAAGTCCGAGGAATCTCCCCGCACCTCCCTGCAAAATGAGAAACAGCCACGGGAGGAATCTTCGATTCCTCGGGGGCTATTCGTACAGGCATCGTTTGATTTTTGAGGGTTGTGGGGCGGGAAGAGCGTCCATTCGGAGATTATCGTTACTTTTGTAGCATCTAAGCTAGAAGAAAACTATGACGCAGGTATCAGATCTAGAGAATCGTCAAGCATACATCACCCAGCAGAGTGGCTTCATACGCCAGCTACAGGAGGGGATGCACACAACGATCATCGGGCAGGAGCATCTTGTGGAGTCGCTCTTGATCGGCTTGTTGGCAGATGGGCATATCCTCCTCGAGGGTGTGCCGGGACTCGCTAAGACGCTCGCTATCACGACGCTCGCTAAGCTCATCGATGCAGACTATAGCCGCATACAGTTCACCCCAGACCTACTCCCAGCCGACCTCATCGGTACACTGATCTACAGTCAGCGCAGTGAGTCTTTTTCGGTCAAGAAGGGCCCTATCTTCGCTCACTTTGTCCTCGCTGATGAGATCAACCGTGCTCCAGCCAAGGTGCAGAGTGCGCTCCTCGAGGCGATGCAGGAGCGACAGGTGACGCTCGGTGAGGAGACCTATCCGCTGCCATCGCCTTTCCTAGTGATGGCGACGCAAAACCCCATTGAGCAGGAGGGTACCTACCGACTGCCCGAGGCGCAGGTAGACCGCTTCCTCCTCAAGGTGGTGCTGGACTACCCCTCGCATGAGGAGGAGATGAAGATCATTGAGATGAATCTGGCTAGCCAGCTACCCACGGTAAAGCCTGTGACGACTGCCCAGCAGATCTTAGCAGCTCGTGAAGCGGTACAGCAGGTTTATCTGGATGAGAAGATCCTCCGCTACATCGTAGACTTGGTGATGGCAACACGACAGACGGAGAGCGTCCCAGCGCTACAAGGGATGATCGCTTATGGCGCTTCGCCACGTGCGTCGATCTCGCTAGCAGCTGCTGCACGGGCATACGCCTTCATCGCTCAGAGAGCCTATGTGATCCCTGAGGATGTGCGTGCCGTGTGCCACGACGTGCTACGTCATCGTCTCGGCATGAGCTACGAGGCCGATGCCATTGGCATGAGTGCCGACAAAGCGATCGACGAGATTATCAACGTGGTGCCAGTACCCTAGGGTCTAATCTCTAATCTCTAATCTCTAATCTCTAAGGTCTAAAGTCTCATGCAAGATCTCTTGCGCAAGGTCAGGCGCATCGAAATCAAAGCTCGGGGCCTCAGCCAAAATATCTTGGCTGGGCAGTACCGCTCAGCCTTCAAGGGTCGAGGAATGGCTTTTAGCGAGGTGCGTGAGTACTACATAGGAGATGATGTGCGAGACATTGACTGGAACGTGACGGCACGCTATGCGCAGCCACACGTCAAGGTCTTTGAGGAGGAGCGCGAACTGACGATTATGCTCCTCGTGGATGTCTCCCACAGTCTAGACTTTGGCTCTACGAGTGAGACGAAGCGTGATCTGGTCGCAACGATTGCCGCAACGATCGCCTTCGCCTGCATACACAACAACGACCGCGTCGGGCTGATGCTCTACACCGACCGTGTGGAGCGCTACATTCCCGCAGGACAGGGCCGCAAGCATGTGCTACAGCTCATTCGCGAGATCCTGACCTACCGCCCCGAGCGTCACTCTACGCAGATCTCTTCTAGCCTAGAGATGCTCTCGCGAGTGGTCAAGAAGCGTTGCTCAGCCTTCATCGTGAGCGACTTTATCACCGACGAACCGACCCCTGCGGAGCGAGCTCTGATCCAGCGCACGGCACGCAGACACGACTTGCTGGCGATACGCGTCGTGGACAGACGTGACTACGACCTCTCGGCTATGGGCTTGACACTCGTGCGTGACCTAGAGACGGGAGCAAGTCGCTACGTAGACACCTCGTCGGCACGCCTTTGTGAGCAGTACGCGACCAACTATACGACCTTTGCCACCGAGTGGGAGCGACTAATGCGTGAGTCGGGCATCGACCACGCCATCGCCGAAACCGGCGAAGACATCATCCCCGTCCTCTCGCAGCTCTTCCGCAAGCGCATCTAACGAAGCGAGAATAGGAAATTCCCTAAGCTTACAGCTCTGTTTCTGGTAAAAAGCCTTCAGCCGCAAGCATCTTAGTGACAGACGGCATTAAGAGTCGATTGGCCAGCGAGAGTACATACTTACGTCCGTTTTCCTCCTCAGGGGTTACGAGGGCATTGTCCATTAGCTCTCTAATCTTTCTAGAGATGGTACTCGGAGATTTACCCTGGAAGACCTCCTTCAAGTCCTTATTCATAACAACCTGCTTTCTAGCAACGATGGACAAGACCTCTGCCGTATCCTTATCTATTCGCCCGTTAGCCCAAGCATCTTCGATGGCTGGTCGTAGAATCTTGTCCTGCAAGTACTCGTAGTTGCTCAGTCGATTCACTTTTTGCAATTCGTTGCGCAGTCCCGACAAGACATAGGTACACCATCCTTCTAGGCCTTCGTAGGTCCCCTTGTCTGCTTCGCTTAGGTAGTGGTAGTATTGGTCTCTGTTGGAGCAAAAGATAGCTGTGGGGTTGATAATCCTACCTGCTATGTCAACTCGAAATCCTGCTCGTAAGAGCATCACATAAGTAAACAGGCGCACGGTGCGGCCATTACCATTACCAAAGGGGTGTATCCAGACAAACCGATGGTGTGCTTGCGCTATCTTGATTAGGTCAAACTGAAGACTATCCCTGCGATTGACAAACTCCATCAAGTCTGCCATCAAATAAGGCACACGATATGCCTCTGGAGGCGTGTGAGAGGAGCCACTGATACGCACAGAATGCTCTCTATACGCACCTGCATGACTATCCCCCTCGCCTCCAGCGCCAGAAGACAAGCCCCGAACGACCATAGCATGTAGCTCTCGTATTAGCACCTCGTCAATAGGTCTAGACGCACAGTGCTTCTCAATAAAGAGTAGAGCCTCTTCAATATTCTTTATCTCCTTGAAGTCCTCTGCCTCCCGCTGTGTATGCCCGCCGTCAGGCTGCATCTCCAGATAGGCTGCGACTGTCGTATTATTACCTTCGATCCTTGCTGATCCAACACTCTCCAGCACGTGAAAGAGCCTTTTGAGTTGCAAGAACACAATCGGGTGAGTCGTTGAGGATATCTGTAGCTGGCGCAAGTGTTCCAACTCCAAGATCAACGTCAGCAACTCACTATCAAATCTCGGCTCAAATAGCCGAAGTTTATCTTCTCTCTCACTCATAATAAACATTTGTCATCTGCAAAGGTATACATCTATCATGACATCTGCAATAGCTTCTATATATCAGCGAGATACAAAAAGTTGATTTGAACAGACATCTTGCAATTCGTCCCAACAAACATCTCTCATCTCGGTGAGACGATTACCCATAAGTTTCACGGGGGGGGGGAGGGGAGTTGCGGGATTTGTCGCTCTTCCTTAGGGGCCGTTGAGACGCTTGTTGATTACAGAGCGATGTTGGATGCACTAGAGTTCCGTCTCAAAGGCCACTCTTATTACCTTTGCAACGTCTTAGCTCTAGAACAAGGCACAACGGCAATCATTTGTACTAGATGTATACTGAATGTCAGAGTCCGAGATGCTCTCTGAAAGTTGCTTCACCGTAAAACTTGGATCAGGGCTTAATTACCTCCTATTCGTGAATTATCGGTACTTTTGTGGCGTTGTACGGTCTAGAGGCACATAGTCATCGGGTGCCAGTCTAGATGCTTGAGTCTAACCTATGCGATATCGTCTACTACTATATATACTACTGATCTGTGGCGGCGGAGGTCTATGGAGCTTCGCAGCGGCGCAGGATATTGCGATCACGACGGAGCTGACACCCTCGACGATTCAGATCGGCGAGTATGCTCAGATCAAGATGACTATCCGCACGAATGACCTGGACAACACGCTCCTCGTGATCCCGCAGGAGGAGCAGATGGGACAGGCGGAGATGATCGCCTTTGAGGTGCTAGACACCATACCGCTCCAAGGGACCGAGGTGCAGCTGAACGCGTTGATGACCATCACCTCGTTTGCCGAGGGAATGGCGGAGCTACCCGCTTTTGGCTTGACAGTAGGCGGTAAGAGCTACTTTTCCAAGCCCCTTTATCTCAAGGTGACTATGCCCGAGGTGGACACGACACAGCCGCTCAAGTACAACCCGATCAAAGCCCCTGTTTCGGTCTCACTACGCTGGTGGGAGTACATCCTCCTCGTCCTCATGAACCCAATTACGTGGGTGGTGCTGGGCATCGTCGCAGTAGTGCTCTTCATCTTGTGGTACCGACACTACAAGCGCATATGCCCCGAGCCGGAGGTGGTCGTGGTACCGTTGACCGCTTTGGAGACTTTCGACCAAACGCTCGCCACGCTGCGTGCGTTACCCTTTGATCAGCAAGAGGAGCAGATAGCTTACTACGATGGCTTGATCACTGCCTTGCGAAGCTATCTGACCGAAGGCTTAGACTTGGAGATAGACGAATTGACCGCTCGCGAACTAGCCCAGCTACTCCAAAAGGCTCCCTACAATGTAGCTCCGAATGCGCTAGCGCAGTGGATAGTCCACTCGGAGTGGGTGCGCTTTGCCGACACCTGGGCGGAGCATGCCTGGCAAGACGAAGATGCGACCACCATCTACGAGGTAGTACATCAACTAGCTAGCAGAAAGGAGGGTAAGTCGCTATGATATGGGTTCATCCTGAGTGGCTCTGGGCGCTCCTGCTCCTACCGCTACTGGTGCTGCTCTACATTCGCTACAACAAGCGCCACCAAGCAAAGCTTTCGCTCTCGGCGTACCGTCTTTTGCCTAAAGGAAGCGGGTGGCGAAGCTATCTGCGGGCTTTGCCTTTTGCCCTAGAGCTCCTAGCGCTGGCGGCGATGATCGTGGCACTGGCTCGCCCGCAGGACTCCAGCCACTGGGAGGAGCGATCGATACAAGGCATCGACCTCGTCCTCGCCATGGACCTCAGTGGCAGTATGCAGGCGCTAGACTTAAAGCCGAACCGCTTTGAGGCAGCGCGCACTGTGGCGAGCGAAATGATCGCTGCTCGTCCGAATGACAACATTGGTCTGGTTGTCTTCGCTGGGGAGAGCTTTACGCTCTGTCCGCTGACGGTGGATCACGACGTGATCCTGCAGATGCTCGAGGCCACGGAGATAGGACAGCTAGAGGACGGAACCGCCATCGGACTAGGGCTAGCGACCGCGATCAATACGCTCCGTGGTAGCGACAACAAGAGCAAAGTGATCATCCTCCTGACCGACGGGTCAAACAATGCGGGCGACATAACCCCCTCGATGGCCGCTGAGTTAGCACAGCAGTACGGCATACGTATCTACACCGTGGCGGCTGGAACCAATGGCGTCGCTAAGTTCCCCGTGCAGACCGCTTCTGGCATCGAATATGTGGAGGCCGATGTGCAAATTGACGAAGGTACGCTACGACACATTGCCCAGCAGACGGGCGGGAAGTACTATCGTGCGACCGACGAGACGAAGCTACACGAGATCTATAAGGAGATCGACTCACTCGAGAAGTCTCGCCTGACCTCTCGTTCGGTGAGTGCTTACGAAGAGCGCTATATGCTATTCGCTTTGCTTGCTATCGTGCTCCTTGGCGCCGCCTTCTTATTACGAACCACCTTGCTGCGAGCTAACCCATGATACAGTTTGCCTATCCCCTCCTGCTGTGGCTCCTGCTACTCGTGCCGCTCCTGCTACTCGTTATGATTGTCGGTCAGAGACGGCGACGCAAGCAGCAGCTGCGCTTCGCCACGCCTCAGATGCTACGGCAGATCATGCCCGACCGCTCAGCCAAGCGTGACTGGTGGCGCGCCTCGCTCAAGCTCATCGCCATCGCTCTGCTCATCGTGGCACTGGCTCGTCCGCAACTCTACACCCATGCGCCCGTCTCGTCACAGCAGACGGTCGGTGTCGACCTCGCCTTTTGCATAGACGTCTCCAACTCGATGGCGGCGCGTGACGTCAAGCCCGACCGTATCGGATTTGCCAAGCAGATTGTGACCCATACGATGCAGCAGTTGGCGGGCTCGCGGATCGCCATGGTCGTCTTCGCCGGAGGCGCTTACATACGTCTACCACTCACGCCCGACTTGCCGACGGCCCAGACCTTTCTCGCAGACATACAGCCGGGCATGGTCTCCAACCAAGGCACTAATCTAGGACAAGCGCTCGAGCGCTCTGCCCAAGCGCTCTCAGCTCCCTCACGAGCTGGCAAAGCGGTCATCCTCCTGACCGATGGCGAGGACCATGAAGGCGGACTAGAGGAGGGCATCGAGCGACTCAAGGAGCAGGGAATCAAAGCTTACGTCGTAACCATCGGACTCCCCGAGGGAGCCACCATACCCATTGGCGAAACGCTCCTCACCGACTCGCTCGGCGTGCCTGTGCTCTCGAAGCCTAATCCTGAGATCACGGCTGACATTGCCGATGCTACGGGCGGGCAGAGCTTCGTCGGTAGCAGTCCCCGAGCCATTAGCAACCAGTTGGTCAACCAGCTCCGCACTTTGCCCCAAGCCAATCTGAGTGGCGAAGGAGATCAGATCGAGGAGCTCTACGCGCTACCCACGCTAGCGGCGCTTATCTTGCTCCTGCTCGCCAACGGGATCATGCGTCGCAAGAGTCGCCTCTTCAGTCGTATTCAAATCTTTGGTCATCATGATGCGTAAGTCTTTATACATTGTCTTACTCTTGCTCTCTAGCCTGACACTCGTTGGGCAGACCGTACGACTAGACGCACGGCGGGGTAACAAGAGCTACAATCGGGGCAACTACTCGTCAGCTCGTAAGGCTTACCTCTCGTCCGTGGCTCGTGACTCGGTCTACGCTCCCGCCCGACTTGGCCTAGGCGACGCACTCTATATGTCTGGCGACACGCTTGCTGCCGTGCAGATGTGGCAGCGCATAGCGAGCGACAGCAAGGCTGATCCACGCTTGCAGGCCTTAGCGTGGCACAACCTGGGCAACCGCTGTATGGATACCCAGCAGTATGACAAAGCGATCGAAGCTTACAAGGAATCGCTCCGCAGAAACCCTACTGACAATGAGACGCGCTACAACTTAGCCCTAGCGATCAAGCTCAACAAGCAGCCCCCACAGCAGGGTGGCGGTGGAGGCGGTGGCGGTGGGTCACAGTCCGATCCGTCGCAGACGCCTCCCGAGCAGCAACCCGAGCAGCAGCCGCAAGGCAAGCAGCCCGACCTCGACAAGTCACAGGCTGACCGTATCCTCGATGCGCTCCGCCAACAAGAGCAGCACACACGCCAGCGCATCAACCAGCGCCAGCCACAGCAAAAGAATCAGAACAAGAAGAACTGGTAATGCCACGCCTACGCACTTCGATACAACGCACCCTCCTGACGCTCACATGGCTCTGTGCCGTCGCCTTCGCGGGCTTAGCACAGCTCACAGTGATCGTTCCCCCGCAGGTCGCCGAGGGAGAGACCTTTCGGTTAGTTTATCGTGCTGCTGGAGCGCACGAGCTGGGCGCTTTTACCGCTCCGCAGATTGCCTCCGGGCTGAAGGTCCTCTACGGTCCGCAGCTCAACGTGCTACATGAGATGCGTGGAGGCGCCTCCAAAGAGTACACCACCATCACCTATACCCTGCAAGCGACCAAGGCGGGCACCTACGCCATCAGTGCGGCTCAGCTACGAGTCGGCCAGCGGAGCCTTATGGCTCTACCCAAGCGCGTACAAGTCGTAAGAGCTCAGGGGCTGTCACAGCAGTCGCTCGCCTCGGGAGAGTCGCTACGGATAGCAGACCGAGACATGTATATGCGTGCCGTCGTCTCGTCGCAGTCAGTCTACACGCAGCAACCAGTCCTCGTATCGCTCTACCTTTACTCACGCTACGGCAACCTCGCAGGCGTAGACCGCAAGCCCCCCGAGGTGACCGACTTCGTCACTAAGGAGATACCGCTACAGCGCACCACCTGGGGCACCGAGCGAGTCGGTGGCAGGCTCATGTACAAGGCGCTCATCTGGCAAATCCTCGCTTACCCGCAGCGTAGCGGTGAGTTGATCATCCCCTCCTTTGAATATGAATTTCAAGTGGCGGTGAATCGGAATGTGGACAACGAAGAGGATCTTTTTGCCAATAAAGCTGTCGCAACGGCTCATAAGAAGTTGCACTCGCAACCCTTGAAGTTGACCGTACGACC
>CABQOJ010000042.1 GCA_902465775.1 uncultured Porphyromonas sp.
AAAGTTCGGAAGAATGAAATGAAACTTCGGAAGAGAGAAATCAAAGTTCCGAAGAGTTTTTCCGTTGCTTCCGAGGGAAATAAAAAACCCCACCGAGGCGTTTACAACTTCCTCAGTGGGGTAGTGAAATATCTGCTTGATGTATTGGGATAGCAACTCTTCAAGCGTCTCATGTGCTTTAGTCTTGTAGGATTTAGACTGGGAGTGTGAACCGCCAGCTCGGGCGAGTCAAAGGAAAATCTGGTAGAACTTTCTTTTCCTTCGGAGTGGCGAAAAAAGCTCTACAAAAGTATGCCCCATTTAGAAAAGAAAGCGTATCTTTATGGCAACGGTTTTAGAAACCTTATAAAGTATGTTTATCTCACTTTTCCCCTCAAACTAGTAGTGGAGCGACCATTTCGTCGAGCTTCAATGCAAGTCTCATTAAGCCATATAGTCCCAAGTACACTAAATACGAATCACTTACCTGTATGAATAAAACCTTAACTTCTCTTCTCACAGCGACACTTCTAGTCGTCACTCTCCTACAGCTCGTGTCCTGTAGCAACAAAGTCCCAACGGCCGACGATGCTAAGTATCTGCCAGAGTTTCATGACACCTACTTCGGAGGTGTCTCTGATATGCTCTCGTCTAATGAGCTAACGCTCTATGTAGACTACTCTACTTGTATAGCACTCGGGCAGGAGGCTCCCTTCTTTCAGGCACTCGTCCCCTCATGGACCAATGCTGCAAAAAGATTCTTTGCCATCAAGGGTAGCTCCATCGAAGAGCACTCGGCAGACTCCACCTTCCTCCTGCTACGCAATGTCAGTGAGGTCAACTATGCAGACATCAAGACAGCAGCAGAGCGCATCACAGCTGGCTCTACAGAGGCTGTACTCCTGACTGACGGAGAGTACTTTCAGCCATCTGAAGCTAAGGGGAATATCAACAACCCCTACTTAGCAGAAGCCTTTAAGACGTGGCTCAAGAAGGGGCACGACATCTACATCTTTGCAGAGCCATACGAGGAGCTATACAAAGGTGACACTTACCAGAAGAAGAGATTTTACTTCATCTTCACAGACAGCAGGCTGACAGGCAATATCTATGAGCGGATCATACAGACTGTGGATCTGAAGCAATTTCCCAACGTGAGTCTATTCCATCTCTCTGCTGACCATCCTACTCTATATACGGCTGATGGTCGCGCCACAACTCCACACTCCACGCTCAATGCAAAGGTGACACCTGGAGCCAATGGGTACTATGAGATACAAGACTGGGAGATAGACTGGAAGAGTGGCATCGAGCCCCTACTAGTCAATGCTACAGATCCAGAAACTGGAGAGCCACTACCATCTGGAGAGCCCTTTACATCTGGTCTCAAAGTGGACAAAGGTAGCTTCGGTGGGTATCGTATCACAGGCGTCTCTGCCAAAGTGTACAATATCAATCAGGAGTACACTGACTTCTACACAAACAAGGAGGCTAAGGTAGCACCTGCCAAGCAAATTACCCCCGCTGAGTGCGATAACTTTGTTGAGATCGATAACAAAGCATGGCAGAAGGATGGCGTCATCAACCTGCACTTTAATACAGAGTACTACGACCCCGCCTCTGTCCTAAATGGTAGCCCGTTTAACTACTTCAAGATTGACCTATGCGTTGCCGAGGTACAGCCAGACGTAGAGCAGTATCAGAACAAGCTCTCTTTCGACAGTATCGACATGCCAGGCAATCAAAACGTCTCTGTCGTATCAAGCATACAGCAAAGTCTAGCGGACCCCGACATCATGAACAAGATGAACTCGTGCGTCATCTACTCAATCTATGTCAAAGCAAACCAACGATAAACATCAAACAACATAAACTACTATGACACCTATCACTAATGTCAATCAGCTCAACCAACTAATGAGCAGTACCATGATTTATGCCGTCGTGGTAAGTCTTATCGCCTTAGCTATAGCCTGGGTCATCACAAGCTATATGATCCCCTGGGAGGGAGGCAATGATCGCTCTTACATCAAGCGTCGCATAGTCTACATCGTCGTCGGGCTCCTAGCGGTGCTAGGCTTCTGGCTCTACAATGACCTCGCAGTAATGGGGTACATCAAGAACTCCGGCCTGAAAAACATGTTTGCTGCATGCAACTTGAAGTGTGTGGGCATTAACCTCGGCATCTATCTAGTCGCAGGTGTAGCGCTCATGTTCACCTTCCGTCGCTCTAAGTTTGGCTCCATCCTTGGTAAGGAAAAGAAATAACAGACACTATAGCTATGAATGAATTCTTTGTATTAGGTATCGGAGGTACAGGAATGCGCTGTATCGAATCCTTGATTCACCTCTGTGCGATAGGCATGTTTGACAATACTGTAATACATCTCCTCGCACTAGATACGGATAAAAACAATGGTAACTTCTCTAGACTCAAAGAGCTCAAAGAGGCATACTGCAATGCCAAGGGAGCTGATGAGGCCAATCGAGTTGCCCTTGAGAACACTTTCTTCTCAGCCAACTTGAAGTACTACGAGTTTAGCCCCGACTACGAAAAGAAGAGCACCTTTAGAGCGGTCTTTGGATATGGCGATACACGCGATCACAATTACGAGGAGGCTGATCTAGCAAATCTCGTCTTCTCTGAAAATGTCCAGGAATTCAACCTGCTTCATGGCTATCGAGCTCAGACGCACCTCGGCTCTATGATGATGTATCACTCCATCATAGAGGCAGCCAAGTCTCCTCGGGACAACGACCTAAAGCGCTTCTTGAGCAAGCTGACTACGGCTTCTCAAAATGGACAGCCCCGAGTCTTCATCCTAGGCTCTGTTTTTGGAGGTACTGGAGCCTCATCCATCCCCATCATCCCTCAGGCCATCTCGCAAGCTGCTGGGATCATAAGTAATGGTGTCGCCAATGTACTGAGTAATGCATACTTTGGATCTACGCTACTGACAGCTTACTTCACCTTCAAGGCTCCAAATAGCAATGAGCTCAGCAATCAAAAAGTCATCGCGACGAGTGATAAGTTTGCTCTGAACTCGCAAGTGGCCATGATGTTTTACAATGATGACAAGACAGTAGCAAGCACCTATCAGAAGTTCTATATGCTCGGCACAAGGGGCTTGGACTGGGATCCTATGCAGAAGCAGTCAGACCAAATCACTGCGACCATCACGGGTGGAGAGCAGCAGAAGAATGACTCGCACTACATAGAGTTACTAGCGGCTTGCGCTGCTCTCAACTTCTATAGGATGGATGAAAGCCAGCTCAAGGACAACAAGGCTCAGAATCATACAGACTACCTCTATCGAGCCGTAGATGAGAGTGACAAGCTAGACTTCCAAGACTTCGTAGGCAAGGATCGAGCTAAGGAGTTTGCTCAGAAGTTTGGCAGTCTCATCGCCTTCGCTCTCTTTTGCAATGGAGAGGATGACTTCATCGAGAGTGTACGCGCTGGAAAACAGAAAGAGATAACAGAGTTTTCCGAGATGGATGTGACCCAAGTGACAAGTCTACGTGACTACTTCAACTTATTCTTCGTCAAGCGAGACAACGACACCCTACAAGAAGGGTGGCTACGTCAGCTCCATAGATCTGCAGGTGGTGGTGACTCATTTCTATTTAATGCAGCGCTATTCTCTCCATCAACCTATAAGGAGCTGATGAAGGTCAACTGGAATGAAGATCTCTATCGCACTGAGGGAATAGGCAAGGATTATAAATATAGCAAGACAGGGATGCTCCTGGCTAAATCAAAGTTTGACCCCTTCAAGAAGAAGCTAATCGCAGTACGAGATAAGCAAAAAGACTGGGCCAAGATTACCAACAAAGGAGAGCAACTCTATAAGCTAGTGTTTGATACGCTTGCTGAGCTATATAACTTCAACAAATAAGTCAATTGACACAACGGATACAACTATGTCTAAAGCACTACTGATAAAGAGTGATACCAACGTAACGACAGGCACCCCTGGGCAATGGAACGAGCTCAATATGCCCGACTCGTACATTCAAGGTATCGAAACAGGTAAAATCCTTGATGACCTCACGGCGGACAAATTAAATGCAATAATCTCTGGAATCCCCACGCCATGGGCTCGTGCCAAGCTTTTTAAGTTTGCACTAAGCACACTCGATTCTTCCAATTCAAATACTAGTAGATCGGGACTAGAGCAACTCTATAAAATGCTGTGTGATGAGTGGAAGGGGCTACTGGCTGTCATCGCTCTATACCCTGACAGAATCCGCTTTTCTGATCCTATCAAGATGGATGTCAGTGGCCAGGCTTATGGCATTGCGTCAGCCTTCGGTCGTATGCTTTTTGACGACAAAGACCTTTGGTGCAATCAAGACAAGCTAGCACAAGAGCCTGACACGCAGCCTTTCATCCAGCTGATTTACTATCGCGATTGTTTGGTCGGAGGTACATCTCCTATGACGGGCGTATTCACTGGTGTGGAGTATGACAATCTACCTGAGACTACTGACATACGCTGGTATCGAAATGGACGATTTGAAGACCCTACTCCCTATCTATCGCCAGACCATCTGCAGAAGCTATATCTCTTTGTCAAGAACCTCAACAGTAATCTGAAAGCCTTCGAAGAGAAAATCAACTCGCAGCGTGGAAATAAGAAAGAAGAGGACATTGAAGGGTTTAAAACGATGATTCGTCGCTGGAAAGATGAGCTACTTCAGAAAGGCACTGACCTGAGGGATAGAGGTCCTGTAGCCCCCTACTCCAATCTAGAGTGCCCATTTTCTTTGCTTTTTGAGAGCGATGTGCCTGTTTATCTGAAGCTGGACGACTACACCTTTACCTATACAAATGAAGGCATCGGTGAGTACAAACTTATCGGGGATATCCAAAAGCTACTTAGCGATGATAAGTTTGTCATCGGCTGGGTGGAAGATGAAGATGCCCGCCCTAAGCTGTCCGAAGCGCCCGTCTTCTACTTAAAGACGAGAGACTTACAGTCTAAGAAGAATTACTACTTCACGATCCCCCTATCAGAGTCAGGAGTAGATGTCTTTAAGAACGATCTCTCAGGGATGCTTGGCTATAATAACTCTGACAACGTAAATCTCTCTGGTGTAATCACTGACTCAGGACAACTAGCTGCGACACTCTCCGTCAAGGTAGATGGGCAGAGAGTCACACTCAACACGCGAGAGTACGCCATTCACTGGATGACAGATCTTGGGAAGGTTATCATGTGGCCCAACTTCGTCTCAGAAAACTGGAACAAGTACTACCTCTACTCCGAGTTTACCTCTGATGCACAGGAGCTGTTTGAACCGATCTTCAAGGTCCAGAATCAATTCATCAAGACTATCAAGGGGGCTTTCTGGACAGGAGATTATCAAGCAGAGGTAGACGAGCCTAAGCAAGTAGATATCAAGAAGCTCATCACCTACCCAGCTGGAGAAGGTGAGGATCTACATAAGTACAACATTATCTCTTCGGATAAGCCTCTAGGTGGTATGGTCGCATACGTCAAGGATATGGGTAAACCACGACACGCCGGGTTCCTCATATTCCGTCCTCAGGTAGTTGAGGATCGCACTTCGCTATCCATACAGACGGAGGCTGTAGTAGGCTTTGACTTCGGGAGCAATAACTCTTGTGTTTTCTACAATGAAGAAAACAGAGAGCCCGCTCCTATACAGTTTGAGAACTACCGTCTAGTACTTGTAGGCAAGGAAAACAGTAACCTACAAGCGGTAGCCGAAAACAATGAACTGCTATTCTTCTCGAACTACCCTGCGCTCAATGGCCAACTCAAGTCTTGGCTACACGAGCAAGACACTAGATACAACACCTACAACCAAGACTTAGAGATCGCTGGTGGTGTACCAGTCAACCGTCCCAACGTATTGGTTCGCAAGATGGATCGCTTTGTCATCACCACGCAAGCTGGCACCCTGCACTATAATATGAAGTGGCTCAGTGGAGACAAGGGACTTGAAAAGAAGAAAGCCTTCCTCAAGACCATCTGGCTACAAGCTTGCGCTTATCTCTACAAAAACAGAATTCATCCAGCCAAGCTAGTTTGGAGCTATCCTGGCTCTATGATGCCAGCTGACTGCTCTGAGTTAGATCGCATCTATGCTGAGTTAGTCAAGCTAACGCCTATATCAAATTCTGGTAAGACGACTGTGCTGAGCGACCGACCTACTACAGAGGCTGAGGCTGTCTGCAGCTTTGCCTTATCACAGGATTTCGGACTCAATGCAAACAATCTCTTCCTAGGCATTGACGTAGGAGGTAGTACCAGCGATATCCTGATCCTAGGCAAAGACCCTAAAAACGGCAATAGGTCCGCACTCCTGAGAGAGAGCTCGGTGCGGATGGCTGCTGGTGTCTTCTTTAATACGGTTATCAAGTCCCAAGCGTTTAGAGAAGCGCTTATAGCCTTCCACGAGGGGAGGCGGACGAACGTCTATGTAAGCAATATTAAGGAGCTTCAGCAAGAGCCGTCGAAGGCTCCTTACTTCCTCAATAGTATCTTTGATCAGCTACAAACTAGCGAGGAGTACGATGAGTTCTATAGCTCGATAAACAACAACGCCAAGTCTGTCTTCACGATACCAGCTTATGTGACAGGTCTACTGCTCTTCTACTCTGGTATGCTAATCGGTAAGACGATCAAGACTGAGCAACTAGACGAAGTCAAAAGAGTTGATATACTCTCCTTTGGCAAGGGTGGACGTCTCTTCCATTGGTTGAAGAACTCTGCAGGTAGTAGATCTACAAATGATTACTACCAAACCTGTCTCAACGCAGGTGTTAGCTGCGTTATAGACAAGGAGCTAGAGGTGTGCTATAGAGAGGAGATTGCTGTAGACAACAAAGCCGAAGTGGCAAAAGGTCTCGTCAATCCAAAGGAGCTCCACAAAAAGGAGCAAGGAGCATCCTCCGACATCTGTGGAGAGGCAGACGTCAGGTACACCATGGAGGATGGAAGCATACGTCAGCTACTTGTAGATGATGAGCTAACGGGAGAGTATTTTGCCAATGAGATGAACAACTTCACATTCCAAAGCGTTCCAAACTTTGAGAAGTTCATGAACATCTTCATTGACTTCGTCTGCCAAAAGACACACTTGTATCCGGAGGCTGATAAGCTACGTGAAGATCTAGCAGACCTCCCCAACAGGATCGCCAGCTTCATCTGCAACTCTGATGATGAGTACAAAAAGGCACGCAATAGTCAGCGTGACGGATTTCACTATCACCAGCCACTCATCATCGCAGAGGGCGCTTGCTTCTTAGAAACGCTTATCAAGCGGGTGTTTAACTAATACGATTAATGACACAGTCTCTAGCACTATACATTGACAAGTATTACATCGTCGGAGCAACCATCTCCGACGGTGTAGCTCGTCGTGTGTTACCATCTAATAATGAGGATCGCTTTTGGCTTTACTTCTATGAAGACACCGCTAGCGATAATATTATATACGGCAAGAGCTACAAGAAGGGTTGTCTTAGCAACCAGCTCCGCCATCACGGAGATGTGTTTGCTCACTTGACAGACAGAGAGTTTACATTCAAGCGATATGGTCGAGATCAAGAGTTGCGCAGGATCTTTAAGGCTGCAGGTATCGTAGATGAGTTGAAAAATGCTCTAGACAGAGACGGTCTAGCCCCCATAGAGACCTACCTGTCCTTCTCTCAAGACATATCCGATGCGGCTCGCGTCACCTTCATTAACGACGTACTGCAACCAGAGGGCTTTGATGTCAAGGAGTCAGCCGCCCGCATCGGGCACCTCGCCTTAGAACAGAGCTTTAGAGATAAGCGATATGACCAAGACGGACACTATCTACTACTCAATGCCTGCAATGAGAATCTGCACTATGCTATCTACAAGCATACGGGAGACATTTTAATCAGAGTATTAGAGGGGTGCCTTGAGGGATTAGGTATCAACCTCACTAGTAGAGCGCTCTTAGAGCATGTCTTGAAGGAGATCAATGCGAGACAACTCATCATCGGTGAGGAAGATCGCAAGGCAGAGTATCTACACCTTGAGAGTTACGTAAGTGACTGGCTCGCGGAGCTACAAGCAGCACGACCTGGGCTACCCATTCAACTCCGCAATATCAAGCTCTCCAAGATGGGTAATAACTCCTATGATGTCATACTCCTCAAGCAAGACGTTGATGAGCGGTCTAGGGTCATCATTGAAGATATTATCCAGGAGATCACCACCAGCATAGCACGTGGCAAGATTGATCCAAGTGATCTCAAGGGGGTGCTCTTCTTAGGCAATACCTTTGAGAACTCTCTATTTGAGCAGGCTCTGCTCAGGAAATACTCCTTTCCCTCTAAGGCTTGCATTCACTACACGGAGAGTGACCTCGTTTCAATAGTCGGGGTGTATCCGCTGATGGATTGTAGCCAGTTCTCCGAAGCGACACAGAGTACACTCGCTAGAGGCGAAGATGAGTTAAAGCGACAGCAACTAGCCAAGGAAGAAGCACAGCGAAAACTCGAAGCCGAGCAAAGTCGCTCTGAGCAAGCTGAAGCTGAGCGTAAAGCCTTTGAGACTAAGAAAAACTATGAGGAGGCTATGTACAATGTCTCCAACTATGAGAAGCAGGGAGAGTATGCACAGATGCTTGACTGGGCTAAAATAGCTCTAGAGCATCAACCCGACAGTGCTGAAGCCAAGAAAAAAGTTGAGGAGAGTACTCGTCTGCTCTCCGAGATGAAGGTTCGAGAGGAGCAGTACAAAGCCACTATGATGCGAGCTCAGAAGAGCTTTGGAGAGG
>CABQOJ010000043.1 GCA_902465775.1 uncultured Porphyromonas sp.
GAGTACCATCTCAGTAACACCTCCCCAACTGTGTACTTTTTTCAGGAAGAGGACAGCCCCTCGAGGAAATCGAAAAAGCCTCGCTAGAAAACGAAAATCCTCTACCGAGGAGCGAAAAAATTCTTCGGAACTTTGATTTGCTTCTTCCAAAGTTTCAGTTCATTCTTCCGAACTTTTATATCGGCCTTCCGTGGGGAATTTTCGTTTCCTCGCTGGAGATTCCAGATTTCCTCGGTGTCGGTGTCGGGGTTGGTGCCGTTCTCTGAAATTAGTTGACCTATTGTTTGGGGCGAAGAGACGAGCAAAATAGCTCTTTGTAGGTATTGCGAGTTGGGGGGTATAGGAGTAGCTTTGTGAAGCACACTAAAGTTGAAAACCCTTCACAATGAATCTATCTATAAAGTCCCTGATATACAACCTCATACAGCGAGGCGCCTATTGCAAGTTTATTAGTTTGCTCCTCCTTATTGGTGGGATATTGAGCTTTACGGCAGAAGCTCAATCCCACAAAGTAGGTACCATTCGTGGAAGATTGGAGGGAAAAGGAGGTGAGCACCTCGCCGACATTAACATTTCGCTCGATGGGACAAATTATCACACCCTCACCGATGCGCAAGGTGACTTTGAGCTAGTCAACGTACCCTTCGGCAAATACAAACTCAACATCACCTCTATCTTTATAGAGTCCGAGCAGCACAAGATCGTATTGGATAAGGCACTTCTTGAGCTCCACTATCAGGTGAAGTCTAGCCAAACTGAGCTGGAGACGGTAGTGGTGATAGGTACATCGGCGAAGCGACGTACCGAGTTGAGTGGTTTCTCCGTGAATGTACTGGAGCTAGATGCCACTAGTAAGTTTAGCCTTTCGACCTCCGAGGTGCTTGATCGGCTTCCCGGCACCCGCATACGCAGTAGTGGCGGCCTGGGGGCTCGCACGAATGTCAATATCAACGGGATGTCTGGTGAGTCGATCCGCACGTTCATCAATGGCGTCCCGCAAAGTAGCTATGGAGGTAGCTTCTCACTCCGTAGTATCCCCTCCTCGATGATTGAGCGAGTAGAGGTCTACAAGGGTGTGGTGCCTGCTTATCTCTCCGACGATGCCCTCGGCGGTGCCATCAATATCATTCTTAAGAATCGCAAGAGCAATCAGCTTGTCGTCTCCTACTCCGGTGGCTCGTTCAATACCCACCAGGCCAACCTCTACGGTAGCTATTACCTAGGGAATGGGTTTATGCTCTCCGCTTCGCTTTACTACAATTATAGCAAGAATAACTACTGGGTGTGGGGCGATGACATCGTCTATGAGCATGGCAATGGACAGGTGACCAAGGTAGATAAGGCACGCCGCTTTCACGATGCTTATCGCGACTACGGTACCCGCTTGGCCTTAAGTCTGAACGATCGCAGCTGGGTCGATCAGCTCTCCCTTAACGTGATTGCCTCGGGCGGATACAAAGAGATCCAGCACGGTGCTCGTATGAACAGAGTCTATGGTAATCGCCATAGGAATAGCCGCATGCTGGCCGTGGAGACCAGTTACCGTAAGGATGATATCCTGACCGATGGCCTCTCTCTCGACCTCCAGCTAGGCTATACCAATAACAAAAGAGTGGTGGTGGATACCGTCCCCTATCGTTACGATTGGAGTGGTCATCCCATTGTTGACAATAACAATCAGCCTATTAAGACCGACTTTGGAGCAGAGGTGCGCAACCCCATCACAGGTGGTCCCTCACTGCAGACTGATATTAGCAATACCTTTACCACTCGCACGAGCTTGGGCTATACTTTCTTAGATCACCACACCCTCACGGCTAGGTGGCAAGGCACCTACTTCCTACGTGATAGCCACGACCCGCTAGTGCCTAAGTACATTACTCCACCCGACCAGAATAAGAAGTCCTTGAAGTCCATCGCCTCCCTCTCCCTGGAGGATAGCTGGCTAGAAGGACGTCTGAAAAACTCTCTCTTCTACAAGCAGTATTACCAGCAGGTACACGCTATCATGGAGCTGATTAACCCCAAGACTGGTAAGCTGGAGAATACTCCCGTGGAGAGTGTCACCTCCTTCCACGGAGTGGGCGGTACTCTCTCCTATAAGGTGCTAGAGGGTCTGTATCTACACGCTTCTGCCGAGCGGGCTATACGCCTTCCCAGCGAGCTAGAGCTGTTTGGTAATGCCGCCTCCAACGTCTCTCAGATGCCTAACCTGAAGCCAGAGAAGAGCAATAACTTCAACCTTGGCACGAACTTTGGGACTTACCACTTAGGACCTCTTGGGATCAGCGGATCGGGCACGCTATTCCTGCGTGATACACGCGATATGATTCGAGAGAAGGTGATGATCGGGCCTATGGCCGACTATTCGCAATTCGAGAATGTGGACAACATCCTGAGCCGTGGCGTTGATACCGAGTGTTCGCTCTCACTATGGGACAAGCTCTTCCTCACTGGGAGCTACTCCTATACGAAGGCGACCTACAACAATCGCAACGAGTCGATCTACGGGCTGCCTCTACGGCACGAGCCTCCACACAAGGCGAATCTCAACCTCCGCTACCTGATACCCAATCTCGGAGCCGAAGGTAATACCCTCACCCTCGGGGCCAATCTATTCTACGTAAGCAAGTTCCCCGTGGATCTTGTGATCTACAGCACCCCTTACGTACCCCATCAGTCACCCGTGAGTCTCTCCGTCAGCTATACACTACTCAAGGGGGCACTCACCGTCAGTTTTGACGCGAAGAACATCTTCAATCAGCAGATATTCGACAACTATGCACTGCAAAAGCCAGGTCGTGCCTTCTTCGGCAAGCTGGTCTATACACTGCAATAACCGATAGCACTTTATTCACTTTATAGAAAACAATAGCATGAGACAAACAATCAAAAATCTCTTTACCGTAGGGGCCATCGCGCTCCTCGCCACGCTCTTCTCCAGTTGCGATGATGAGCAACAGCAGCGTATCGACCCCAAAAATCCAGGGAATGGTACAAACATCATCGGAGCCGACATCACCACGGCAGGCTCGTACGAGAGCAAAGATGGCCTTGACTTCTACATCGGATACACCGTAGGCTACAACGCTCGTACGAACAACTTCTACCTCCATCAGGTTGACAAGCTCGATGATCCCAACCTAACCATCGTAGGTGGTAAGGATGCCTTCCCATTGGTCTCCGATGCGAGAGCGCCACACGCTTACAGAAGTAGCGATGGCTTCCTCTATAGCCTCACCTATCGTGTGGGCGATATCACCAATGTGATCTACAATAAGCAGACCAAGAAGTTTGAGCTGCGCACCACTGTACGCTCACAGAATGTGATCGGTAATAGCAATATGCGCTTTGCCCTGCTACCAGGCACCCATTACTCTTCCGTTCACGAGATCAGCCCCGTTCGCTTCGATGCTTCTGGCAAGGTACTCGATCAGGACGCTACTGGCACTGCTGCATCTATTGGTGGCGCCTACAACATCGTGATCCTAGACAATACCGCGATGAAGCTAGGCAACAACAATAAGGGTACCGTCAGCCTACCCGAGTTGGATAAGCAAGGCTACTTCATCTCTCGCATCCACACCCCTGTAATTACCGGTGGTAAGATCTACTACGGTGCACAGATCAGTAAGATTGAGTCGCTCGACAAGGTGCCAGGAAAGAAAACTGTTAAGTCGACCGGCAAGACCGCAACCTTGATATTTGACTACCCAAGCTTTACGAATCCCAAGACCATATTCTATAAAGAGGAGGTAGGCTCCACCACTGGCTATCGCTCTCGCAATATGTTCCTCGCTGAGGATGGCAAGACTATCTACCAGTTGACAGGTTTCGAAGGCGGTAAGGTCTATATGCTCAAGATCAAGGATGGTCAGTACCAAGACTGGGCCATCGATATCGCAGGCAAGTGCGGACACGGTAAGGGCAGAAGCATCGGTTGGTTCTACGCTGGCGATGGGATCGCCTTTGTACCCTACGAAAAGGGAGATGCAGCGCCTATTACCACCTACACCGACCCACACGGTAATGAGATACCTCAGTACCCATGGGGCATTGCTCGAGTAGATCTCAATACTGGAGCGGTGATGGACCTAGAGGTGCCAAGCCATACCTACTTCTTCCAATACCAAGAGGCAGCTATTCGCAATGGTAAGATCTACTTCGCTATCACACCAGTAGGTCCTAACTTTAGCAGCTACGATGGCAACGTCTACATTTGGGACGTGAAGAATACCCAGGCTAAGCCACAGCTTGGCGCTAAGCTAGTCAGTGGATCCGAAAACGTATTCACGGCTATCTTCTAATTTCCTTAACTAGGTTTTAGTTCGAAAGGGGATCTCTCGAGAGGTCCCCTTTCTTTGTCTAAGAGTTTTTAAAACAAGGGGCTACCTTACCATACCCCCGAGGAAATCGGAAATGCCTCGCTAGAAAACGAAAAACCTCTACCGAGGAACGAAAAAATTCTTCGGAACTTTGATTTGCTTCTTCCGAAGTTTCATTTCATTCTTCCGAAGTTTTATTCAGGGTCTCCGTGAGGAATTTTCGTTTTCTCGTGAGCTATCGCAGATTTCCTCCGTGGATGTCGGATTTGGGCGAGGAGGGAAGAGTTGTTGAGACCGTGTAGCTCGCTGGAGATGTGACGATTAGAGAGTGGTGAGTGACATTCACTGGAAAAGTTGTACCTTTGCCGACGGTTTTCCTATGAATCCAATTGTACACCCCGCTCTTGTGTGAGGGGGGGCTTTGGTCTCTAGCGGAGCTGGTCGTGTCTGGCGTTGTCGTCTAGGTACGCTACGGATGGGCTCTAGCAGAGTGCCACAGTGTAATGGGAGATTAGCAAGACTAATTTTGAGTAACACTAACTATTTGTACTAATGAAGCATTTTAAGCTCAGCGCCACCGTGCGCAAGGCCGACCAGCTCGGCAAGAAAGCTACCAAGGCTCTCCGTCGTGAGGCCCTCGTACCTGTAGTCCTCTATGGGGGTAGCGAGACACATCACCTCGTCGTCAAGGCTGACGACCTCAACAAGCTGATCTACACTCCTGAGATCTATCTCATTGAGCTAGACGTAGAGGGCAAGCAGTATAAGGCTATCCTGAAGGATGTACAGTTTCACCCAGTGAGTGACAAGACACTCCACGCAGACCTCTACGAGGTGAGCGAGGAGAAGCCTATCGTCATGAACGTACCTGTCATACTCGATGGTCACGCTGTCGGTGTGAGAGCTGGTGGTAAGCTGGTTCGTGAGAAGCGCACACTACGCGTACGCGCTGCCTACGACAAGATTCCTGAGAATCTAGTGATCGACGTAAATGACCTCAAGCTGGGCAAGACGATCCAGGTGCACGAGCTCTCCTTCGAGGGGCTTGAGCTGGTCGACGCTCCACAGGCTGTCGTTTGCGGTGTCAAGCTGACACGTGCAGCTCGTGGTAAGGATGCTGCAACTGACTCCGAGGAGGCTGCAGGCGAGGAGCACGAGGAGCACAGCGACTCTGAGGAGCAGAGCCACGAGTAGTCCTAATCTAGCGATACGCGACTTGGCGTATATTGACTAGAGCCATACGAGGAGAGCCTACAGTCCCTCACACGGGGTGTAGGCTCTCCTTTCTCTATACTAGGGGTACTCGTGCGGTTTGTGGCACCGAGGCTTTTCGGGCAGATGGACCCTATATGATACTTTTTCACTACCTTAGTAGACCGTATACGGTTACTCACTTCAAATAAACAGTAGATTATCTCATGAATCGCGAGCAAATCATAGAACAAATACGAGCCAAGCGGAGCTATCTCTGCGTAGGTCTCGATCCGGATATACAGAAGTTGCCTCCGCACCTGCTGAAGGGGGATAATCCTATCCTGGACTTTAACAAGGCGATCATTGATGCCACGGCACAATATGCGATAGCCTTCAAGCTCAACTTGGCTTTCTACGAGACGCTTGGGGCGTTTGGCATGCAGGTCTTCGGCGATACGGTGGACTACATACGCCAGCGCTATCCCGAGCAGCTGATCATCGCCGATGCTAAGCGGGGGGACATAGGCAACACGAGCAAGATGTATGCACGGGCCTTCTACGAGAACTTTAAGGTGGATGCCCTCACCGTGGCACCCTACATGGGGAGCGACAGTGTGCTACCTTTCCTTGAGTATAGCGACAAGTGGGTGATCCTACTCGCCTTGACGAGCAATCAGGGTGCGCAGGACTTTCAGATGCTCCATACGGGCGAGGAGACTTGTCTCTTCGAGCAGGTACTCCGGACGGCGCTGAGCTGGGAGGGTGCTGACCATATCATGTTTGTCGTGGGCGCTACGCAGAGCAATCTGATGGAGCGTGTGCGTGCAGTGGCTCCCAATGCCTTCCTTCTCGTGCCAGGTGTAGGCGCTCAGGGTGGTAGTCTGGAGGCGGTCGCTGAGCATGCGATGACGAGCGACTGCGGTCTGATCGTCAATAGTTCGCGTGGTATCATCTATGCGGGCAATGACGAGCGCTTTGCCTCGGCTGCTGCGCAAGCCGCCTCTGATCTAGCACGTCAGATGGAGAAGACATTGATCGACAAGGGTATCATAGACTAATAAGATGTACACAGTTGCAGACATTGCTAAGCTAATCGGAGGTACTCTAGAGGGCGACGGCACGGCTCAGCTACAAGGCTTCGCAGGCATTGAGCAGGCGAAGGCGGGTGACTTGAGCTTTCTCGCCAATATGAAGTACGAGCCCTACCTCTACACGACACACGCCTCGGCGGTACTCGTCGACGAGAAGTTTACTCCGACACAGCCTTGCCCTACGACTTTGATCCGTGTGGCAAACCCTTACGAGACGCTCTCGCAGCTGATGAGGCTCTACGTCTCTCAGCAGGAGCCGCACTGGACGGGTGTCCATCCGACGGCTATCGTGGACCCTTCGGTGGAGATTCCCAAGGAGTGCATCATCGGCCCGTACGCTTGCATCGAAGCGGATGTCAAGCTGGGCGAGCAGGTCGTCATATCGGCTCACTGCTCCATCGGAACTAACTGCTCCATCGGTGACCACACGACACTACATCCACGGGTTACGCTTTACTCGGACAGCGTCATCGGGCATCATTGTCGCATTCATGCGGGCACGGTGATCGGCGCCGATGGCTTTGGCTTTGCCCCTACAGAGCACGGCTATGACAAGATCCCGCAGATAGGACACGTGGAGATAGGAGACAATGTGGAGATAGGAGCGAATAGCTGCATAGATCGTGCTACGATGGGCGTGACGCGCATAGCATCGGGTGTCAAGATCGACAACCTCGTACAGATCGCACACAACTGTACCGTCGACGAGCACACGGTCATCGCAGCTCAGGCGGGATTAGCTGGCTCGGCACACATCAAGGAGTGGTGCCAGCTGGGCGGTCAAGTGGGCATCGCGGGTCATCTCACGGTGGGCGACCATTCGCAGCTCGGCGGTCAGACAGGCGTGCTGGGCAATCTCCAGCCACACAGCGTCGTGATGGGAGCTCCCGCCATGCCTGTGGGCAAAGCTTTGCGCGCCTTTGCCATGCTTCCCAAGCTTCCTGAGCTAATGCGTCGTGTAGACAAGCTCGAAGAGCAATCTTCCTCGGAAACTAAATAGACTCATTTGTAAAAGCAGACACACTCACGTTATGAATCAGTACACACTCGCTACGACACTCACCTTTCAGGGGGTAGGACTTCACACGGGAGCCAACCGCACCTTGACCCTTTCACCAGCGGAGCCCCATAGTGGTTATCAGGTCTGTCGCTCCGACCTTGAGGCCCACCCCGTCATCCCAGCTTATGCTGACTATGTATCGACGACGCAGCGTGCTACTCGGATAGAGCGTGGAGCTGTGCAGGTCTCTACACTGGAGCATTGCCTCGGCGCGCTCTACGCTCTCGGGGTGGACAACTGTCTTATCACGGTTGATGGCGATGAGGCGCCCATACTAGATGGCTCGGCACTGCCTTATGTTCAGGCGATCCAAGAGGCTGGACTCAAGGAGCAAGACGCAGCTCGTGAGGTCTTTGTTGTGCGCAAACCTATTGAGGTGAAAGATGAGGAGACGGGAGCGTCTATCCTTCTCCTGCCATCAGACCAACTCGGCGTAGAGGCGCACTTGAGCTTTGCCTCTCCGCTACTGAGCAACCAATACGCTTCGCTGCGCGACCTGAGTCGCTTCGGCGAGGAGGTAGCCGAGGCGCGCTCCTTCGTCTTCGTACGAGAGATACTGCCTCTCCTCAGTCAGGGCTTGATCAAGGGCGGAGACCTTGCCAATGCGATGGTGATCAACGATGCGCCACTCTCCGAAGGCGATGCCAAGGCGCTCGCCGAGGCGCTGCACCGCCCCGTGACTGAGGTAACTCAGCTGGGCGTGATCAACCCGAAGGAGGGCATCCCCAACGAGCCCGCACGCCACAAGATCATTGACATCCTAGGCGATCTGGCGCTAGCTGGGATCTTCGTACAGGGACATATCATAGCGACCAAGCCAGGACACAAGATCAATAACAAGCTCGCACGGGCGATCCGCAAGGAGATCAAAGGAATGGAGACACAGCCACCCGTCTACGATCCCAATGCGACACCAGTACTAGACCTTAACCAGATCAAAGGGCTCCTACCGCACCGCTATCCCTTCCTCCTTGTGGACAAAGTGATCCATCTAGACAAGAACCATATCGTGGGAGTCAAGAACGTGAGCTTCAACGAGACCTTCTTCCTCGGTCACTTCCCCACAGAGCCAGTTATGC
>CABQOJ010000044.1 GCA_902465775.1 uncultured Porphyromonas sp.
GTAGCACTCTACACGCTGGATGGACAGCTGATCACGCGCCTAGCTGCTGACCGCTCGGGTCGCCTACAGATAGACCTCACCGCACTGAGCGAGGGCACCTATCTCGTGGTCACCGAGGGTGCTACACAGCGCCTCGTCGTCAAGCACTAATACTCACGATTACGATCTGACAGCAACGCTACGCCAATGAGCGACGACGCTGCTCGTCAGATCAAGATTGACAGATTAGATTATGACTGACGAACTATAAGTTGTCAGACTATATAAGAGAGAGCTCTGTAGGACATATCCTACGGAGCTCTTCTTGTATATAGTGCCGTCACATTCCACCTAGCCGTGCACCTCTAGAAGATTACTCGTCCCTGGATCCCTAGAGTTGAGCTACGCGTTCCACATCAAGGCGCAGCCCGACGGCTCCCACCTCCTCTTCGAGTAAGCGCACACACATTGTGCTTCACCTACTAGGGCGAGGAGTCAGTGCAAAGGTACTACACCGACCAAGGGCCCCCGCCCTTTACAGCTGTCAGCTGTTGCGAGCAAGCTTCAGTGACAACTCTCCACCCCAAGGAGAGCTAAGATCGTCAGACTACTATCTCTCCTATTGTATACAACGGAGTCAGATCTCATTAAGCTAGACAAAGGACATATCGCTTGTGACGTGTACCCGTTTTGTTGTTTTCGGGTACATACGGAGGGTGACGAGTACTTACTGTTAACACATAAGACTTGTGAAATCTAGGAGCTTAGCGTGGACTCTAGGAGGAACTGACTGTTTCTCCTAGAGTCTTTTGGGTTTTGGAAGCGAAAAGTCTTGAGCCCGTCACTTGAGTGGCGGGCTCAAAGGCAAAACTATCTAAGGATCTTATAACTATCCCCATCAATTATCAAGATGTAACCTCCTGAAGATATTTGAGAGAGATCTAAGCAAGCACTACCCTTCGTATTGGTAGTGGTACGTAAAATCAACTTTCCGTCTACGTCATAGAGAGCTATGTCAGCATAAGGCACAGTCTCAACCATTACATATCCATTTTGCCCCTGATAGATACGAGAAGCTTTGTGGTTAGTCAAAAAGTCAAGGGAAGTTTCCTTACCTGCATATACCTTGCCATTGTCATATCCTCCATTATAATCATAAACGGTCCAGTTTTTTGCCTGGGCTATAGCAACATCTGTGTCAAGACAAACATTTCTCTCTGATTGGTCAGTTCCATCAATGATGTATATGCTAGCATCATCGTCTGAAAGCCTTTGAGGAAGGCTTGTCATTAAGGCCGTCATTGCCTTTCCTGTAATAGCATTTCCAAAGCAATCAATAAAGGCTATGTTTTTGTTTTTCTCAAGGGATAGCTCACGTATCTTATTATTCCCTATGATAAGAGATTGCAGCCTCTGATTGTACTGCAAGTCTACCTCCTCTAGTTTATTGCCATAGCAACTTAATGCACCTAGAACAGGTAGAGAGGACAAATCGAGGGATGTTAGCTGATTGTTACCGCAAGAAAGCTCTTCTAAGTCTTTAAGAGAAGCAAGATTCAACTTTGGTAGTTGGTTGTCATTGCAATAAAGCTTCTTCAGCTTTAACGATTTGCTTAGGTCTATACTAGGTAGTTGATTATTTGAGCAGTCTAGATATACTAACTGTACGTTGTTTTTCAGATCTATGCTAGAAAGTTTGTTTGCCTTGACAGACAAAGTCTCTAAGCCAGTAGCCTGAGATAGGTCAATAGATTTTAAAGCGTTGTCCGAAAGCTCTAGATAACTAAGCTCTGGAAGCATACTGATATCTATGCTCTTCAAGTTAGTTTGCTCTAGAGAAATTCCCTGCAGCTTTAGATTATCTTTTAGATCAATGGACCCAAGAGGATTAAATGACCCATAAAGATTTTCTAGGAGTGGTGCTGTGTGTAGATCTAGACTTTGTAACTTGTTTTGTGAGCAGAATAGAAGGCGTAGATCCTTATTATTAGATAGATCTAGCGTAGATAGCTCATTCCATGAGCAACGTAGTTCTTGCAATAAAGGTAGATGAGAGACATCTAGTTGTTGTAGCTTATTCCATGAACAGCGTAGAGACGTTAACTGAGAGCATTTGCTTAGGTCTATTCCCGTAAGCAAGCAATTCTGACAGTTGAGAGCAGTGATTTTCCCCTTAAGAAGTATGGTGGGAGCAGAGACAGTATATTCTATCGTTTTCCCGTTTTCCCAGGTCCCTTGGAGTCCTTCAATCTCTAGCTCACCATCACTAGTCTCGACAGATAGTTTGATCTTATCCCCGACCTTCACCATCGTGGTCATCGTAATCTGTTGGCTCTTCATTAGCTCACAGCCAGTGCCATCACCTATGAAGTCCTCCCTAAGTCCATCCCTAGTCGTGTATACACTCCAACCTAGCGACTTGGCTATGGAGGTTTTACTCGTAGTAGCTCCTGGGTTTTCTCGCTCGGGAGTATCATCAGAGGCTACATAAATACGTCCCGAGAAATACTCTTCAATACGATTAGGCAGTGTCCCATAGAGAGCGTCTAGTGCACATGGATCTAGGTTGTTATCTGCAATATCTAGGCCTGTAAGCTTAGGGGATCCTTGGATAGCGATGTTCGTAAGCTGATTGTCTGCGCAACGAACCTCATCTAGGCGAGGACAGTCAGATATAGACAGTTGCTTGATCTTATTGTGAGTCAATATAATGGTGAAGAGGCTTTGCAGCCCATTACAGTGTACACTCTCAATATCATTATTGGAGACATCAACACTATAAAGTTCGGGATTTCTAGTTAAGTTGAGATTCCCAGAGGCTTTAGTATCTATTGCCTTGAAGTTGCGGAGCTTAGGCAAGAAGGAGATATCAATCCATTTCAGAGTATTTCCAGATAGGTCAAGAGTTTCAAGAACTGGCATCTCAATGAAGGGAAGCTTCGTAAGAGTATTGTTTTGAGCGTACAATTCATCAAGTTTGTTCAGATCTTGCTTCCAGTCTAGATCTTTTAGATTGTTGTTGCTACAATCTATCGAAGTTAGAGCCGGACAGTTATCTATCGTAAGCTGTGTGAGCTTGTTGTTCGCTAAAGAAAGCTCCTCTAGATCTGTAAAATCCTGCAACAAGAGGGTCGCAAGAGCATTCCCCTCGAGCTTGAGTCGTTGCAGCTTTTTATTGTTATTAAGGTTGACCTCAGAGAGACTGTTTTTCCCTAGAGCGAGGTAAGTTAGACTTGTCAAGTCAGAGAGATCTACAGTAGTTAAGTTGTTACTCGAGAGATCTAAGCGATTTAAAGAGGAGAGTGAGGATAGATCAATATCTGAGATCGCGTTTTCAAAGAGTATGAGCTCTTTGAGTTTGGGAGCATTTACTATCTCTATAGTCTGTATCGTATTAGAGGGAGCCTTAAATGTGTAGAGTTCCTTAGCATAGATCTTTATTTGTGGATTGTCCACGGCTGCATCACAATAAACCCGCATAGCGTAATAGGGATCATCGCTAACCATAAATGCCTTAGGATTTCCATCTCCTAGATCAATGTATATCGTATCCTCCACATTGGACACTTCGAAGATGATTCGCTGGTCCGCCTGACATAATAGTGTCATCGTCATAGCTAAGCTTGTCTTTGGATGATCAGGAGAAGTCTTCTGTACAAAGCGAGCAGTAAAGTTCATGTCACGATCTATCTGACAAGACAACTCTTGCTTTTCTGGTTCCACAAGAGCTCCTCCTTCATACCATCCACCGAAAGCATACCCGAGGTTAGGGGTTGCCTTTAGCTTAACTTTAGTGCCTTTTGGTATTGTAGCTCCAGAGGCAATCGGATTGGGAAAGAAACTATCCTCAGTAGCTTCTACAGTTCCAGAGCCTTCAGGGCTATCTTCGTGCAAGCCATAGCTTAAGCTTACATACTCTTGCTTGCCAATGTAAGCAACTACATTTAGTGTTCCTGACAGTTGCTCTACACCTAGTGCACTCTTCAGATCTATGTGAGTCAGAAAGCTATTTGTGTAAGTACCTCCGAAGAAATCAGAAACAACTGTGCCATTGACTTCCCACTTTTGCACATTAATAGTCTCAGTAGAAGTCACACGTATGGTAAACGCGTTTCCGTAGGTATAGCTACCGTCTGGGTTTTTCGTTATTTCAGTTTCTTGTCCAGTCGCTCCGGCCTGCACAACGGATATGGAAGCCGCATCCTTAGGTTGAACTGAAAGAAACAGTTTGTTTTCTGCAAGCAACCCCATGCTACAGAGCAATAGGAGAGACGCACAGAGTAAATATCGCAATGTTTTCATATGTGGTATGTATTTGTTTATATGTTTACTTTGACGATTCGCTCCACTCCATCTTCTGTCTGAACCAAAACAATGTAATGCCCTGGAGCTAGGTTATAGTTGACATGTAGTCTCCCACACATATCGTAGATTTGTATCTGTCTAGTAGGAACAGAGCAAATAATTTGCCCTCTATCCACGTGTAATACGATATCTGATGAAGTTACGTGGGGTAATGATGTAGGAACAGCTGACAGAGATCTTTGGGTAGCATTGTAAACTTCGTTGTCTGAGAGATTGACTCTGTTTGCTCCCTTATGGACGAAAGCTATGATGTTCACCTCATGATCCTTCCAACTATCATCAAGAACTGTGGAGCCATGGTACGTGAAGTGTCCATTTTCATTCCACTGAGGTGCACTGCCCAACGCTTCGGTAACAAATGACCGAATGGTGTGTTGCTGATAGTATCCCTCTCCTCCAGGTACATCCTCCAGACCTTCTTGTGTTGTTGAGTAGATATTATTCTCTATTACAGCAACTGAGACCACGCAGTTATTTGGATCTATTTGGTCAGTTGCTATACTTCCAGATATATTTATGTCTAACTTTCGAGTAGCAGGATTATATTCCCCATCTAATGTAATCTCAGCAAAAGCAGGTCTTTCTAGTTCTTCATTATAAAGCTCTTGAATTCTTTCGCTCCAAGGGACTGCAAAGGTTGGAACGGTATAAGGACCTTTCATAACGCGTCTATTGAGCATCATTGCTGGGCAGTATGTAGCAGGATTTCCGTAGAAAAAAAGTAGATCTCTAGACCCTGGAATAGTAAACTTGTCTTCATTAAATCCGACATGATGCTGTATCCATACTACCTTATCTTCATACCCAGGGAGTGCGTAGTTAAGGTCTGTCTGAGCATATGGAGTGATTCTGCTACGCTCTGTACCAAACTGCTCTTGAAGTATAACTCGTGGATAAGATTTTGTATAGTAATACACCATTTGCTCGTATGTAAGAGGAGTTGGAAGCAGGGTTCCATTAAATGAGGTAATCTCTGTATGAAGTAGCCCCGTTTTATCCAATTCTTTAAGAGGCATCTCAATTGCAGCGGTTTGTCCTGGTTTTAAATTCACTGGAAGCTGTAGCTTGTCTACTTGCTTACCTGCAAAGCTATATGAGACATCTATGTAGTCTACAGAGTTAATGCCATAGTTGGTCGCATCTATCGTCAGAGAGCTACTTTCACTAGCCTTGACATACTCCTGCGTTGTTACCCTATTGACATATAGCTTGTTGATAAAGTGTTCGCGCTGTCGCCCTCGTACGATCATCTGTACCATCAAGTTAGAACCATAGCCAGAACTATATTTTAGGTATTTACCTCCATACTGGGATAAGTATATTCCATGCTCGTGAGCCCGTCCAAAAGATTGTACTCCTATTATATTTACCTCTTTGACATTATCAAATTCATACCCGATAGCATAGCTTCCATCCAGAGTAATAGGTTGAGGGGTGTCAAAGAGGACTTCATTCCATCCTTTCTTCAGGTGAACTTCTTTTTGTTGAAGTGGTGTGCCTTCCACATTTTTCTTGATAAAAACTGACGCCGAGACGTCTTTAAGCACTGCCACACGGACACCAACAACTTGATCTCCTACAAAGTGCTTTAGGAAGTCAGACTCATAGTACGCTGCTACACCTAGGTGCGAAGGTTCTGACTCGTAACCTATAGCAGTCTTTGGAGATGGTTCTTCGAAAGCACAGTAGCCATAGAAAATAGTGTAGTCATTCGTATGCCCTGCTTGCCCCTCTTGAGGTATCGCAAAGCCGAGCAGTAACAAGGTTAGTATAGATAGTAGAGTTTTACGCATAGTACTTTGTGTTATATATTACTTGAGGTGTTATCATTCTTATAGGATAAATCTTTTGCAAGCATTGATTTGTCCACTTGTTATCGTCCGATTAAGAGTTAATGGTTTTAGATAGGAGTATAAGCTCCCATAGTTCTTGACCGCTAATATAAACATATTATCTTAATTACGCTGTAGGTGTGCGTATTTCCCATCGCACATTCTCGTATTTCCCATTCCAAAACGCAATTTCGAGTGTAGCTTGCCCTGCTCCAGACTCCCCTTTCTCCTAGAAGGGAGGAGGTAGCGAGCTTCCGAGATGAAAAAGGGACGATGCGCTCACCGTTCCTTTAAGGTTAATGCAGTATATTTGCATCATCAACAAACATCGCTAAACAAATATGGAATACGAAACAAGACTACGTCAACTTCATGACTTATCTAGGACACTGGCTAACAGGAAGAGATTTATTTGGGTTATATCCCTCTTCACTTTTTTGAGTGCCATTTGCAGTGGGCTACTCTCTGCTCAAACAATTGAGCAGGGTGTACTCACTGCTTGGCCTGATGCAACGGGTCATATAGAGATTCCCCAGTCGGTTACGAAAATCGGGAAGAGGGTTTTCCAAGGGAATCAAAAGATTACGGCTGTCACCTTTCACGAGGGAGTCGTAGAGATTGGCGATGAAGCGTTTAAGAGTTGCTCGAAGCTTACTGAGATATCTTTTCCCAACAGCTTGAAGCGAGTCGGCTTCATGGCCTTTTACAAATGCGGAGGACTTGCTAAGATACAGTTTGGCACTGGGATACAGGAGCTAGGCCGTACGGCCTTTAGCTACTGTGGCAAGCTAACCTCCCTAGAGTTACCTAGTAGCTTAATTACCATAGGAGACAATGCTTTTAACTACTGTCGAAACCTCTCCAAGGTAACAATAAGCGAGGGAGCGAAACGCATTGGCAGTCAAGCTTTCCGTCTCTGTAAGAAGCTCTCTGCCGTACATATTCCCTCATCAGTAGACAGTATCGGATCAGATGCCTTCAGAGACTGCACAAGTCTGACGGTAGTTGATATGCCCACTAAGGGGCTACTCAGCATCGGAGATGGAGCTTTTTGCAACTGCTCTAGTCTAGCCAGCGTGACACTTCCACAGACTGTGACAGAGATTGGTGAGTATGCCTTTAGCCAGAATCCACAACTTGCGACAGTTACTCTATCTAAGGAGCTCAAGCGGATTGGAGGCTTTGCTTTCAGCGGGTGTAAAGTTCTCCACGAGGTAAGTCTGCCTGATGGACTAGAAAGGATTGGCAAGGGAGCCTTCAAAGAGTGTCTTGCACTTACCGAGATGTCTATGCCCGCCTCTGTAAAGCAACTTGGCGAAGAAGCATGGTCTAAATGCAGTGCCCTAGAGCGAGTCAATATACAGCCATCTCTGTCTAGTCTACCTGCTGAGACTTTCGCCTACTGTACAGCACTCAAGGATGTGCAGCTTCCTACGAGCTTAGACACAATTGGTCCAGGGGCGTTTCGCGCATGTCAAGCCTTGACAGCACTGCCCAAGATCACACAGCTAAAGGTTATAGAACGCGAAGCCTTCAGAGCCTGCGTAGGCTTTGAAAGAATCGAGTTGCCGAAGAGCCTAAGATATGCTGGCGAGGGGGCATTCAGTCACTGCACGACACTGCGAACTATCTTACTACCTGAGCAACTCGATAGCTTAGGGAGTAAGCTGTTAGCCTACTGCGATGCTCTTGAGGAGATAAGCTTCCCCAATAGCTTAACACGGATTCCCTCCGCTGTTTGCTATGGTTGCCCCGCTCTGAAGAGTGTTCAAATAGGATCACATGTAGAGAGAATAGGCAACGAGGCGTTTGCGTTATGCGCTAATCTGACCAAATTCATATCAGCCACTACTACGCCACCAGTCTTTGGAAATAATCCATTTACTGGCATAACTTTGAGCCAAGCAACGCTCACTGTTCCAACAGGGGCTAAAGCCTCCTACGGAAGTAGTTCGGTATGGCAAGAATTCGGCACTATTGAAGAGAGAGAGTTTACCTCCATAAGCAATTTGTCTTCAATAGAGGGACGCATATATAAAAGTGGCACCCTGCTTATCCTTGACGGCACAACAGCTGGCGAAGAGTATCGTCTATACAGTCTAGAAGGCATATCACTCACACAAGGTACTACGTTAGACGGGAGCACCACACTAGATGTAAAATCGCTACCCGCTGGTCACTATATCCTAGTCGTAAGTCATAATTCATATGTCATAACGCTCTAACTCAAAGGACGAAGCAATCCCCTAAGACAAGAGGGTCAACGCATCGTACCACTTTTCCAAATCCTAATACCATATACTCTGCAGATTTCACCAGTAGTCCGCTGTAAGAATGCACAAGCACTTCCTACAGCGGACTACTAATCTCATTGCATTACCCAAGAGGCTTGACTAGAATAGTGCGGGCGGTGTCGCCGTTTTTCACTATCTTTGTAGGGAACGAAAGTAAATCACACTATGGCTGCCAAAGATAAGAAAGTACTCTACATCTCTCAGGAGATA
>CABQOJ010000045.1 GCA_902465775.1 uncultured Porphyromonas sp.
TCGGTACCACGACAGACGTAGATGGTAAGTTTACACTCAGTGTACCTGCCTCTGCTAAGAAGCTGACCTTCTCCTACGTAGGTCTTAAGACGGTCACTTTACCTATCACTAAGGTGATGAATGTCGTCATGACGGCCGACTCACAGGTACTAGACCAGGTGGTTGTCGTAGGTTACGGTTCAGGACAGAAGCTCAGCACGATCTCCGGCTCTATGGCACGCGTATCTGGTGAGCAGATCGCTGAGAAGCCTGTAGCCAACGTGATGGATGCTCTCCAGGGTAAAGTCGCTGGTATGAGTGTCTTGACATCGTCTGGAGACCCCAACGCTGTAGCTGATGTAAAGATCCACGGTACTGGATCTCTAACTGCTGGTAACCAGCCTCTCTACATCGTAGATGGTATGCAGACCGACCTCAACACTGTCATGGCTATGAACTCCAATGATATCGAGAGTATGAACGTCCTCATGGATGCTTCCTCTACCTCTATCTATGGTGCTCGTGCTGCTAACGGTGTCGTCGTCATCACGACCAAGAAGGGTAAGCGCTCTGAGGAGGGACTCGGACATATCACCGTCAATGCACAGTACGGTATCTCTGAGTTTGCAAACTATAGGCCTTACGATGACTTCATGAGTGGCGATGAGCTACTAGAGCATCAGGCTAAGTATGAGTACCTCAAGCCTTACAACTTTGGATCTGGCAAGTATACAAAGAACGACCTAATCAAGGAGCTCACAAAGAAGTCTCAGTATAAGCTCCCGAACAAGGCTTGGGGCTTTAACCCTCCTGCAGATATAGAGTTCTATGAGCCTGCAGACTACAACTTTGACTGGCTGCGATTCTTCATGGGCAAGAAGGCTCCTACGTATCAGGCTGACCTCTCTATGAGTGGTGGTAGCAACCGTACGCAGTACTACATCTCTTTGGGTACACTCTCTCAGGAGGGTATCACACGTGGTCGCAACGGCTTCAAGCGTTACAACGGTCGTGTCAGCGTAGACTCTCGCGTCAAGGACTGGCTCAAGGTAGGTGCAAATGTCTTCGGAGCATACACCGACCAGGTTTCTGCTGGTTTCGAGGGTGGCGCATACTCAGATGCTGGTACCTTTGGTGCAGCTATCAAGCCTCGCTACATGTCTCCATATGATGCTGACGGTAATCTGAGAAAGTACTACGTATCTCTATTTGGTATGGAGATCTTCCCAGACTTCACAGAGCAGTATCAGCCACACAACTACAACACCTATCAGGCCAGCATAGCTTCTTATGCTGAGCTTACCCCAATCAAGGGCCTGATCCTCAAGACTCAGGCAGGTCTCGACCTAACCTATGGTACAGAGTCTGTATTCTACAAGCCTGGTCGCTACTGGGCTCTAGTTGATGATCGTGGTAGCCGTCTAGAGGGTCGCTCACTAGACAACAACTTCACTTGGACCAATACGGGCGAGTATCGCTTCTCTTTTGCTGACAAGCACAAGATGACCGTCCTCCTAGGACAGGAGTGGGTACAGTATCGCTACGACGGCATCTCTGCTGTAGCTACGGGTATCGAGGATGCGGCGCTAGGACTACTCTCTCAGGGTAGCACTAATGCTAGTGACCTAGTTCCTCCCTCTCAGTCTAAGGGTGGGTACTCCTACCTCTCATTCTTCGGACGTGTCAACTACTCGTTTGATAACTACCTACACGTAGACCTATCTCTGCGTAGTGATGCTTCCTCTCGCTTTGGTGCTAAGAACCGTCAGGGTCTCTTCTACTCAGTAGGTGCTACCTATGACCTCTATCGCGCACATCTAGATCATATCAAGTGGATCAACACGCTACGTCTACGTGCTAGCTGGGGTACTACGGGTAACTCCTCTATCCCTGCACTCGCCTTTATGGCTCGCTACGGACAGACTAAGTACTCAGAGGGTCTAGGTATCTATACCTCAACGATCGGTAATCCAGACCTCGGATGGGAGACGCAGTCTAACCTCAACGTCGGTGTCGACTTTGACGCTTTTGACAATCGCCTGCACTCAGTCCTCAACATCTATCATCGTATCACAGATGACATGTTGATGTTCGTACCGAAGCCCTATGCTACTGGTTTCTCTGGCCGCTATGAGAATGTCGGCTCACTAACCAATACGGGTGTCGACCTGACGCTCAGCTACGACATCGTTCGTACACGTGACTGGAACGTATATGCAGCTACAACGCTGAACTACAATGCTAACCGCGTTACTAAGCTCTTCTACGATCTGCCAGAGTACAAGATGCCATCGATGTCACTGATCTACAAGGTTGGTCAGCCTACTCAGTTCCTTATCGCAGAGTATGCAGGCGTCAATCCTGAGACTGGTAAGCAGCAGTGGTATGTACCCGATGCTAACGGCAACCTAACCTCTGAGGTGACCGAGTACTACGATGAGGCTAAGCTACTGCGCGCTAGTGGTAAGAACCTTCAGGCTCCATTTACTGGTGGTCTATCCTTTGGCGCTAGCTGGAAGGGACTCGCTCTCGATGTAGACTGGTCATTCAACGTTGGTAAGTACGTTATCAACAACGACCGCTTCTTCTACGAGAACATGTCTAAGAACGATGCTTTCCTAGGTATGAACAAGAGCCGCAAGCTACTTGATGCTTGGACAGAAGATAACAGAAACACCGATGTACCTAAGTTCGGTGAGGAGATGAAGTTCGATAGCCGTCTGCTAGAGAACGCTTCATTCCTACGTCTGAAGAACCTACGTCTCTCATACACCCTGCCTAGCGCATGGTTTGAGAAGATCGGCCTCATCTCTGGCGTACGTGTCTACGTGACGGGTCGTAACCTGCTGACCTTTACTCAATTCTCTGGTTATGATCCAGAGGCTGTGGGTAACATGAGTATGAACCAATATCCTAACACACGTCAGTATGTTGGTGGTCTACAGATTACTTTCTAATAGTGTCGAACCCTCTATACTTATAGCACAGAAATTATGAAAAGATATATCAAGACTATAGGACTACTCATCCTATCGTTAGTAGCATTCTCCGCTTGCCAGGTCGGCTTCGTACCCGAGGGCGTTAAGGAGCAGAAGCCTCTAAAGAGCTTCCAGGAGGTTAAGTGGCTCCGTGAGAGTCTTTACTCGACCCTCCGTGGGGCGGAGTCTCCAGGCAACCTCTTCCTAGGAGATATGCAGGCTGACCTATTCCACCTGACAGCGAGTGATGGTAATACTTACTTCCCGTTCTACTCGTGGAATAAGGAAAACCTCTCCAGCAACGACATGATCGCTGCTTACTTCGGATCCTTCGCTACAATTATCAAGGATGCCAACTACTTCATCATGAGAGTCAATGAGATGAAGGCAAACGAAGAGCTCATGAAGACTCTCAAGGAGGGTGAGGCTAAAAAACTAGACA
Source organism: uncultured Porphyromonas sp. (assembly GCA_902465775.1). The sequence goes on from CABQOJ010000045.1 coordinate 3,400, forward strand.
CCTATATCGCTGAGGCTCGAGCACTCCGTGCGCTGGCTAACTACCGCTTGATGTGCCGCTTCTCTAAGCGTTATAGCGACAATGATGGTCAGGAGCCTGGTATCATCCTTATCAAGGAGTATGATCCTCTGCTTCAGAAGACCAATAAGAAGAGAGCTACCCAAAAGGAGGTCTACGAGTGGTGTCTCAACGAGCTGGAGGAGGCTTCTAATGATATCCCTAATAAGGATAACTTCCTAGCAGATCCGGACGTCCTCGAGCAGGACGGCATCCCATGCTACCTGATCAAGGATTACTGCTATGCTGTACGCGCTCGTATCTTCCTAGAGATGCACCGCTATCAGGATGCTATCAAGGAGGTAGATCGCTTTATCTCCCACTATCCTCTTGGGGAGGCTACGCCAGAGGGTCTGAAGAAGCTCTGGATCTCCGAGAATTCTTCTGAGATCATGATCAAGACCTACGCTACTCAAAAGGTTGGTCGCGTATACGGCATCCTACATGGTCTATGGATCTATGATAACGTCAATCCAAATACTGGTAAGAAGGTTCAGATTGAGTTCTCATCTCCTACATGGTTCCCCAACCAGTACCTTATTGACCTCTATGAGAAGTCCATGGATCCTGAAAATCCTGATGACTCTAAGAACGACCTTCGAGGTCTGGTTTGGCTAGAGAAGACTGATGGTAAGCACCCAGGAACTAACGGCTTCCCCGTACTTTATGGAGAGGTTGATGATGATGATGTGATTACCTTTGTCTCCAAGTTTAGAGGTAATCCTCGCTTGGATACCGATACTAAGCGTAATCGTATTTCTTATGCACACTCTACACACCTCTTTGATATAGCAGAGGCTTGGCTCATCAAGGCTGAGGCTCAGTCTTGGAGTGGTGACTGGGCTGCTGCAAAGACTACGCTTGAGGAGTTCCGCAAGAGCCGTGGTCTAGACGAGCCACTCAAGGCTAGCAACCAGAAGGAGATGATGGAGACGATCAAGAATGAGCGTACTCGTGAGCTGGTGGGTATGGGTACCCGCATGACTGACCTCAAGCGCTGGGGTGATCCTATAGATCGTACCAATAAGCCTCTTCAGGAGGGTCTTACCAAGGGTCAGGCTGCTACGACTGTAACGAAGTCTTACCTGGATCTCAAGAAGGACGCTTCTGATGTCATGTTCTACTGGGAGTTCCCACTTCAGGATCGCTTCGCAAATAAGGAGTTGGAGCACAACTGGAAGTAAGAGTCTATCCGTCACACCTAGAGCCTCAAGCTTTAGAAGTAGATAGATAGGGGACAAAAGGCCCAATCTGGCCTCCCCATCGACTAAATAATATAGAGAGACGTGCATGCCACAAGGGCAGATGCACGTCTCTCTTGCTATTTTTCTCTCCCCCTCCCAACACCCTATGACGATTTGCGAAGTTGAGGACTTCTCTGACCCTAAATTTCGCAAGTCGGACCCGATTTGTGAGGTTGAGTCTGCTGCGCCCCTTTTGTCAAGTGCTGACTTTTTTGTAACTTGCGCCTGATATCGGGTTATCCTAACTACTAATCATCTAAATCTCAAGATAAGACTTATGACATCAAAACTGAAAGCCTTCAATAGACTCTTGCTGATTGGGGCTACTATGGCTCTAGCCACCCTTTCGGCCTATGCCCAGCAGTCATTTGGAGGAACTCCTCTAGCTATTGATACTGAGACCTCTCTACGCTCTTCTGACCTAGAGAAGCATATGGTATCTATAGCCTTTAACCCCGCCGACTTAGAGCTACGGGATGCTTGGTCGTCTCCACGTGATGGCCGACCCCTATCTGTAGGTCAGCTAGTACCCTATCAGGCAGACTTCGCCCAGGACGCTGTGCTGGTGCATACCGAGGCTGGCACACGGGTCTATCGCATGACTATACAGCTAGAAGGCACGCCTGTAGGGATAGGTCTCTACTATGACGACTTTTATATCCCTGAGGGTGGACGACTCTTCATTTATACACCTGGAGGGCACCAAGTCCTAGGCGCTTATACACATGATACGCATAGTGAGCATGGCAACTTTGCAACAGAGCCTCTAGCCGGCCGTGAGCTAATCCTAGACTATGAGGCGCCAGAAGGTGTCGAGCTACCCTCCATCCAGATCAGTAGTGTGGGATACTTCTTCCGTCCCGTGCTACGCGCTGCTTACGGACAGGAGAATATAAAATACTTCCAAGGAAATGAGGACAGCTCAGATCCTGGCTTGAGGAGATTCTGTCAGATCAATGCTAACTGCCCTGAAGGGGATAACTACCAAGATGAGAAAGCTAGCTCTGTAGCTATCCTAATTTCTACAGCTAAAAAAGGCGTTGTGGGCATGTGCTCAGGTAACCTAATCAATAACGTGGAGGGCGACTTCACTCCCTTTATCATCTCTGCAGCACACTGTGCATCCCTAACGAGTGAGTTTGAACCCTCTAAATATGACCTAAACACTTGGATCTTTGGGTTCCACTATGAGAAGCCTCGCTGCTCTAGTGGAGACTATGCGACACCTATGCTACGCTCTATGGTTGGTGCCAGTAAGAAGGCCTTCCTGCCGATAGTTGGCTACTCGGATGGACTACTCTTGCAACTCAACAAGCAGATCCCCGCAGACTATCGCGTCTTTTACTCAGGATGGGATGCGGCCGATAACGCTTGGCAGAAAGGCGCTGGCCTCCACCACCCCGCAGGTGATGCACTCAAGGTCTCTGTCTTCGATGGGGGAGTGAAAATTGGCGACTGGAATGGAAGACAGCCTGGTGGCAAGAGGGATCACCTGAACTTCAAATTTCAAAAAGGAAACACCGAGGGTGGCTCATCGGGCTCTCCTCTCTTTAATGAAGCTGGTAGACAGATCGGTACGCTCTCTGGTGGTGCTCCTGGAATCTGCCCTAGAGATGGTAGCTATGGCCGCTTCTACTCACACTTTGCTAAGTATGAGTCCCTAGGAGATAGCTTCAACATGAAGCGTTGGCTCGATCCTAAAAAGACCGGTAAGACGCAAGTAGACGGTATCTGGAATGATAACTCCCAGCCACTACGAGTCGTCAAAGCGCTTAGTGGCTCTGTCGTGCCAGATGATCGCAACAAGGTGACTCTCTCCTGGGACGCTGTACCTGCTCATCCACAGGGCTACAAGATCTCCTACAATCTCTATCGCAACGACAAGCTGATCAAAACGCTTACGGAGACGAAGTATGAGGATACGATCGATGCCTCTCTGACGGAGCCTGGACAAATCAACTATAAGGTAGAGGCTTGCTATGAGATAGACGGCAAGAAGGTGACGACTCCTGCTGCATTCCGCTCGGTATACACGGGTGAGCTGGTGAGCCAGGTCTATGCGGATGTCAAAGCTGCAGGTACCGGCATGGAGATCAACTGGTCTATGCCTTACAATACTCAGATCGTGTCAAAGATCTCTAATCGTGAAAATATCGGGAAGAGGCTCCTAAGAGCTGGCAATGAATACAGCTTCTATGATGTGGTTAGGAATGTCTACCTATACGATGTCTATCGCCTAGGACGCTCTCCTTTTGCAGGGCAGAAGCTATATATCCATCAGATCAATGTGATCCCAGCTTATGACACCCCTCTCACTGCATCTGGTACGCCTGACTATAGCAAGGCGATACGCTTCTTCGCTCGTCAGCGTGTCTATGGAGACAATAATAGGATGCAGACGACCACGATGATAATACCACAGGGTACAGCCGCTAAGAAAGAGTGGTTCTCCGTGAGACTCCTTAAGCCGATTGAGATAAACGATGAGTACAATCTAGAGGTAGGCTTTTACTGGTCAAAAGATAATAGAGGTGCGAAAATCTATATCGATCCAGACTCTAGAGATGAGTACATCGGACAGGATGGTTGCTTGCTAGGCATTGAGTCTACGGATGATGCATCTCGGGAGTTCGAGACCATCGGGCACTATAGTAAGGAACGTATGGGCTACCAAGCCATTGAGCTCGTGATCTCCAATAATCCAAACAAGCAGGATGGGACGACCAGTAGAGCCTTTACGAGAGGCAAGCTACCCGTAGCCTTCCCCGAGGTCAAGAAGTATGTCATCTACCGAGATGATGTCAAGGTACATGAGACGGCTGATGCCAATACCTATAACTGGACGGACGCTCAGGGTAAGAGCGACAGCAAGTATCGCATAGAGGTCATATACGACTATCCTAACGAGCTGCGTCCTGTTGAGCAGATCACGCAGGTGGCTCCTGAGCTTTATCCAGTACACTTTGCTGAGACGCTACAGCTCTCCAATCCTGATGAGGTGCTACGTGTACAGCTCTTCAACCTGCAGGGTGTAGCTGTTGCCGAGTTTAGCGGAGCTGAGCTAGCTGGTATGCTAGACGTCTCTCGCCTTCCAGAGGGCGCCGCTTACGTAGCTGTCGTCACGACGGCCGAGGGTACAACAACCCAGAAGCTGGTCAAGTAAAGACGATCCCTAAATACTAAACTCCCGAGGGACTGTGCGGTGTCACAATCCCTCGGGAGTTTGTTTTTTAGCTAGAGAACTCTCCTCTAACCTCTAATCTCTAACTTCTAATCTCTTCTCTCTCATCTCTAAACACGCGAGCCACCTTCTCTGGCTAGAGAGGGTGGCTCGCTCGTTTACGCGTTATTGCTGTCCAATGAAATAAGAAAGCCCTTCCCCAAGATTCACGGAAGGCGGTGTGTCATTCTTGCTCGTAATCAGCTGTAGGGTTGGGGTATAGACTTTGTGCCTTACAGATTTGGTCTGGTTGTTATGTCGCTCATCTTGGTAGACTCTTGAGCCGAGTTTAGGTTATAGACGTATCTTGAGTACACTAGAGTGCAGTCTCAACTGTCATCTATATTACCTTTGCATTGTCTATCTACTAAGGTTGTGCAGAGTAACAACAACCATTTTACCCTGAAGTATGCTACTCCTTTTTATTATTGGACAGTAATATCTGTGCGAAGCTTAGAGTAGCTCTACTTGCCTTGCTTAGCGACGCGCTCTTGGTCGGCGATGAAGGCTGCGAGACCGCTATCGGTGAGCGGGTGCTTGAGCAGCCCGAGGATAGCCTTGAGCGGGCAGGTGGCTACGTCAGCACCGACACGCATACAGTCGATGATGTGCTGGGTGTGACGGATGCTAGCTGCGAGCACTTGCGTGTTAAAGCCATAGGTCTCGAAGGTCTCTACGATGTCGGCAATGAGCGAGACACCGTCCGAGCTGATGTCG